>NZ_QAIL01000133.1:35877-46023 GCF_003061025.1 Pedobacter sp. HMWF019
CTTTCCAGGTTTGGTGCCAGTTGTTTGATGTTTAAGGCCAGCTTTTGTCCTTGTATCTCAAAGTCTGCTGTTTGAACGATAGAATTTACTTTTTTTAATGCAGCTTCTCCTCCAATTGCACTGATGTATTTAGAGAGAATTTCAGCAGCTGATTTGTTGACTGCGGCAGGTGCTGCGGATGCAGTAACAGGTACGGCATATTTATCAAATGATTTTACGATAAATCCGCGTTTCTGCAGTGCAGGGATAAACTGATCTGCTTTACCAACGATGATCACACGGGCATCATCATGGCCAAAGTATTTCTTGCTGACACGAAGAATGTCATCGGCAGTAACCGCATTGATTTTTTGCAGATAGGTGCGGTAAAAATCCTTTGGAAGGTTATTGATCAGGATGTTGCTTGCAAAACTAGCGGTACGTGCAGGGTTTTCCAACCCAAGAGCAAAGGTTCCGTTATATAGGTTTTTTGCACTTTGAAGTACTTCAGGGCTTACTTTTTCTGTGCGCATGATATTGATTTCGTTTAAGAATTCTACCACAGCGCTGTCTACTTTTTCATTTCTTACTGCCGCATTTGCATTAAATGCCGATTGGAAACGACCTGAACCTGTAGAAGAGTAAGCGCCGTAGGTGAAGCCATGTTTTTCTCTCAGGTTACGGAATAGTTTGGCATCGGCTCCTCCGCCAAGGATTTCATTGGCCAGTAAAACCGCATGGTAATCCGGGCTGCTTACAGGTAAATCAATCAGGTTCGTTACTGTAATTTCAGCCTGGGCTGCATTAGGTACGTCTACCACATCTACTTCTGTTTTTGCCGGATTGCTTACTTTTGCCAGTACAGGGAGGCTGAGGGTAGTGCCTTTCCAGTCTCCGAAAGCTTTAATGGCCAGTGCTTTTGCTGCTTCTGGTTTAATATCACCTACAAAGGTCAGGTAGCCTCTGGAAGGGGTAACCAGCTTTTTATAGGAAGTTTTTACATCATCTAATGTGATAGAATTGATGCTTTGTTCGGTTTCAAATTCTCCAAGGGGGTGTTTGCTTCCATAAGAAAGTGCGTTGACTACTCTTCCGGATATGGCTTTGGCACTGCGTTCGTTTGATTTTAAACCGGTAAGGGTTTGCGATTTCAGCTTGTCAAAAGAAGCTTGAGGGAAAGAGGGGTTTCTGATGGCATCGGCCATTAACAGAAACGCACTGTCGAAATAACGGGTCAGGGCGGAGACGCTTCCTCCGCTGGCAGAGGCGGATACTTGTGCGCCCAGCTGATCTACAGCTTCATCAAATTGTGCCTTGGTTTTAGAGGTGGTACCTTCTCCAAGCATGCCACTAAGCAATCCGGTTACACCTGCTTTTGAGCCCTCTGTGATTGGGCCTGCATCGATGCTGTAGCTTGCAGATACTTTTGGTAATTTATGGTTCTCTACGACCAGGACCGTAATGCCGTTTGGCAATTTATAGGTCACAGGGTCTGTAATGGTAATGATGGGTGCAGGGCCAGGTTTTGGCTTCTGACTCCTGTCAAGTTTTTGCGCGGACGCTGTATGTATGCATATTGCAGCCAGTGCAAATAGGAATATCTTCTTCATGGTCATCTTTAAATGGTTAGAAATTCTATTTTTTAGGTAGGTAATAAAGCACTACACGCTGGTCTTTGTTCAGGTATTTACGTGCAACATCTCTGATCTCTTCCCGGGTAATGGACTTCACAGTCTCTAACTCTTCATTGATGTCATTGGTGTTTTTGTTGTGAAAAGTATAGCCGTTGGCCAGGTTTTCAGCAACGCCGATCATTCTGGTGTTTGCGCTTACATAGGCATTTTCAAACTGGTTCTGCAGTTTCTTGTAATCAGATTCACTGATCAGATTGGTTTGCAGGTTAAGAATTTCTGCATCCATGTCTTTAAGCAGGTCGTTCAGAGGTGTATTGTTATTTGGAATCGCGAAGGTAATATAGGCACCATAGTCTTCCAGGGTATAGTTAAAGGCCCCAACTTCCAGTGCGGTTTTTTTCTCGTCCACCATTTTCATTCTCAGTCTGGAGCTGCCGCCACCAGATAAAATGGAGCTGACCATTTCAAGCACCTTATTGTCGCGGCTTTTCATGCCTGGTACACGATAGGCCGACATAATGGCCGGCAATTGTATGTTTGCGTCGTATGCCGTATCGATGATCTGTTTGGTGATGGGTTTCAGCTCGAAAGTTTGTTTTACCACTTCAGCGCCTTTTGGAACTTCATCAAAGTATTTGGCGATCAAAGCTTTGGTTTTTTCAGGATCGATGTCTCCGGCAATGGTCAGAACAGCATTGTTTGGAACATAGTATTTTTTAAAGAAGGCAATGAATTCTCCAAGTTTGGCTGCATCCAGATGGGCCATAGAGCCAATGGGCTGCCAGCTGTACGGATGGCCTTCAAATAAATGGGTGAAGATATTTTCTGCGAACTTTCCATAAGGTTTGTTGTCAATCCGCATGCGTTTTTCTTCTTTTACCACTTCGTTCTGGGTTTTAACGCCTGCTTCGTCAATTTTTGGGTGGAGCATGCGCTCACTTTCCAGCCAAAGACCGAGTTCCAGCTGGTTGGAAGGGAATACTTCGTAATAGAAAGTCCTGTCCTGGGTGGTGTTGGCATTGTTCTGTCCGCCGTTACTGCTTACAATTTTCATGAAATCACCACGTTTCATATTGTCACTTCCTTCGAACAATAAGTGTTCGAAAAAATGGGCAAAACCTGTTCTGTCGGGGTTCTCGTCTTTAGACCCAACATGGTACATTACAGAAACAGCGACCACAGGTGCTGTTTTGTCTTCATGCAGTATCACATGAAGACCATTGTTCAGGTCATATTCGGTGTACTTTACCTTTTGTGCGGACGCACTAAGGCAAAGACCGGAAATGGCCAGCGTTAATAAGAGATTTTGTTTCATTGTAATCAGTCAGTTGTTTTATGATAATTGAGTTTAGTTGATTATCGCCAGTTTTTGTATTGATTGATCAGGCCATTGGTTGAGGCATCGTGGCTGGACACTTCCTTGTCATCGTTTAATTCAGGCAGGATGCTTTTTGCCAATTGCTTGCCCAATTCCACACCCCATTGGTCAAAACTGAAAATGTTCCAGATAATGCCTTGTACAAATATTTTGTGTTCATACATGGCGATTAGACTGCCCAGTGTATAAGGTGTTACACGTTTGAGTAAAATAGAATTGGTTGGTCTGTTGCCTTCAAAAACTTTAAAAGGCGCAATTTTTTTAATCTCTTCTGCTGTTTTGCCTTCTTTTTTTAATTCTTCCTCCACCTGTTCTTTTGTTTTTCCATTCATCAGGGCTTCTGTTTGTGCAAAGAAGTTAGACAATAAGATCGGATGGTGTTGACCAATTGGATTGAGGCTTTGTGCCGGTGCAATAAAATCGCAAGGGATCAGACGGGTACCCTGGTGGATCAACTGGTAGAAAGCATGCTGGCCATTGGTGCCTGGTTCGCCCCAGATGATGGGTCCGGTTTCATAAGTTACATCATGGCCATTACGGTCTACATGTTTACCGTTACTTTCCATATCTCCCTGTTGGAAATAGGCGGCAAATCGGTGCATGTACTGATCATAAGGAAGTATGGCCTGTGTTTCGGCATCAAAGAAGTTGATGTACCATACGCCAATAAGGCCAAGTATAACAGGGATATTGTTTTCAAATGGGGTATGTTCAAAATGTTGATCGGTGGCATGAGCGCCTGCAAGTAGTTGTTTGAAGTTGTCAAAACCGATGCTCAGTACAATTGGAAGCCCAATGGCACTCCAAAGGGAATAACGGCCACCTACCCAGTCCCAGAATTCGAACATGTTTTCAGTGTCGATTCCGAAGCTTTCCACGTCTTTTGCGTTGGTAGACAGGGCTGCGAAATGTTTTTTGATATCTTCTTGTTTAGCGCCTTTTTCGAGTAACCAGTCTTTTGCCGTATGGGCATTGGTCATGGTTTCCTGCGTGGTAAAGGTTTTTGAAGCGATCAGGAACAAGGTAGTTTCCGGATCTACAACTTTGAGGGTTTCTGCAATATGAGTACCATCAATGTTGGAAACAAAATGCAGATTTAAATGATTCTTATACGCTTTTAAGGCTTCGGTAACCATAACTGGCCCAAGGTCTGAACCGCCAATGCCGATGTTAACAACATCTGTGATGGCTTTGCCGGTATAACCTTTCCAAGCGCCCGAGATAATGGCTTCACTGAATTTCTCCATCTTAGCCAATACTTTATTCACATCTTCCATGACATTTTTGCCATCAACGAGGATGCTTTTACCGCCCTGATTTCTTAAGGCAATATGAAGTACCGGTCTGTCTTCGGTCTGGTTGATCCTTTCCCCGCTGAACATGGCTTTGATGGCTTCATCCAGTTTACATTCTTTGGCCAACTGCAGCAGCAAGGCTAAAGTGGTGTCGTTAATGCGGTTCTTCGAAAAATCGAGAAGAATGTCTTCGAAAAGTAGAGAGAATTTCTCAAATCGTGCACTATCTTCTGTGAAAAGATCTTTTAAGCTTTTCTCATTGATATCAATAAAGTGATCAGCCAGATATTTATAGGCTTCTGTTTCTGTGAAATTTATTGTTGGTAGCATAATCTTGGTATTTCTGTAAATGTAAGGCTTTATTTTATTTGATAGAATGGGGAAAGCTGGATTTAATTTTGATTATATTTATATGATAAAACATAACCTATTCACCTAAAAAAACAAAAGCTATGTTAGAGAATCTAAAACAACTGGTTACTGAAAGCGCTCAGGATGTTATTGTAAATAATCCGGATGTTCCTAATGAACAAAATGAAGCGGCTATCCAGGCTGCATCCGGATCCATTTTTGACACGCTAAAAGATCACCTGGCTTCGGGAAACCTGAGTGGTTTGGTTGATGCTTTTAAAGGTGGTGATACTGGAAATAGTGGTTTGGCTCAACAGGCAACCTCCAATTTTACAGAGAAGCTTGCCGGGATGGGTATCAATTTGGATTCGGCTAAAAATATTGCCTCATCGTTGATACCAGGGATTATGGATAAATTTGTAAGCAAAACCAACGATCCGAACGATAGTTCATTTGATATTAAAGATGTATTAAGTAAAATTTCCGGTCCGGACGGGAAGTTTCAGCTGTCTGACCTTACAGACCTGTTTACAATTAAGGAAGGTGAAACCGGCGGTATTGTAGATAAAATAAAAGGGTTGTTTAGCTAAAAAACGCCTGTTTCAGAAAAGGCTATCTAAATTGTTTAGATAGCCTTTTCTATTTTATATCTTTGAGGTATGACTAAAGAACAAATTCAGGATTTAAGGGACAGAGTAGCGTCGCTGAGGAGGTATCTTTGACGTTGATGACCGACTAGAAGACATCCGTATTGAGCAGGAACTCACCCTGCAGCCAAATTTTTGGGACGATCCTAAAAAAGCAGAAAAACACATCGCAGAAATTAATTCAAAAAAAGTGTGGACTGATGGCTGGCAAAAGGCAAATGCACTGCTGGAAGATACCCAGATCATTTTCGATTTTCTGCAGAGTGGTGATGCTACTGAAGAAGAAATGCAGGAGCAATATGATCTTTGCCTGAAAGCGATAGAGGAGCTGGAGCTTAAAAATATGCTCAAAAACAAAGAAGACCAACTTCCTGCGGTAATGCAGATTACAGCGGGTGCAGGGGGTACAGAAAGTTGTGACTGGGCTTATATGCTGATGCGTATGTATATGATGTGGGGCGAAAAAAATGGGTATAAAATAACGGAACAGGATTACCAGGAAGGGGAGATCGCAGGTGTGAAAACAGTTACACTTCAGTTTTCCGGGGAGTTTGCATATGGGTATCTGAAAGGAGAGAATGGTGTGCATCGCCTGGTGAGAATTTCTCCGTTTGACTCGAACGCCCGCAGACATACTTCTTTTGCTTCGGTGTATGTTTACCCGCTGGTAGATGATACCATAGAAATTGAGGTTAAAGATTCTGAAATAGAATTTGAAACTTTTCGCTCTGGTGGTGCTGGTGGGCAAAATGTAAATAAAGTAGAAACAGCAGTACGTTTATACCACAAACCTTCTGGTATTGTGATTAAAAACCAGGAGTCAAGGTCTCAATTACAGAATAAAGAAAATGCCATTCGTTTGCTGAAATCGCAATTGTATGAAGTGGAAATGCGTAAACGTATGGAAGCGACGGCATTGATAGAGGGTAATAAAAAGAAAATAGAATGGGGTTCACAAATCAGGAGTTACGTGTTGGACGACAGGAGGGTGAAAGACCACCGGACAAATTTCCAGTCTTCTAACCCTCAGGCGGTATTGGATGGTGAACTGAATGACTTTTTAAAAGCATATCTAATGGAATTTTAATCATGAAATATTTAAGCACTTTATTTATGGTTGCTCTGATGTCGGCAAACAGCTTGATGGCACAAAAAGTAGAACCCCTTTATCCGGGTGCAATACCTGGGGCGAAACCCGTACCTTCTGATTTTAAGGAGATATCTACGCCGAGAAAACAGGGTGGTGTGATCATTACCAAAGTATCTGAGCCAACCCTGACCGTTTACCAGGCACCTAAAAATAAGGCAAATGGTACTGCGGTAATTATTTGCCCTGGTGGTGGATATTCTGGTCTGGCCATTACTCATGAAGGTTATGATGTGGCAAAGAAATTTAACGAGATCGGGGTTACGGCTTTTGTTTTAAAATACAGGTTACCGGATACGGCCATTATGCTGGATAAGTCATTCGGTCCTTTGCAAGATGTGCAGCAGGCGATTTATAAAGTGCGTAATGAGGCTGTAAAATGGAATATAGATCCGGCTAAGGTTGGGATTATGGGCTTTTCTGCCGGGGGGCATTTGGCTTCCAGTCTTTCTGTGCATTATATGGATGTGAAGATCCCGGCTACTGGCCAGGTGAACCTCAGACCTGATTTTTCGATACTGATCTATCCTGTTATTTCATTTTTAGAGTCGCCTCATACAGGTTCACTCCGAAATTTGATCGGACGGGATGCCTCTATGGAACAGAAAGAGTATTTTTCGAATGAGCGAAGTGTAAATGCAGAGAGTCCTAAAGCCTTCCTGGTACAGGCTGCAGATGATGCTACTGTTCCGGTAGAGAACAGCATCGTTTATAGCCAGGCACTGGTGAAAGCAAAGGTTCCTGTAGAAATGCACATTTACCAGGCTGGTGGCCACGGTTTTGGGTTGAATAATCCGACCACTGCAGATCAATGGTTTGATCGTTTGGTGAATTGGTTAAGTATGAATCATTTGTTGAAATAGTCTAAACCGGGCTGTTGTTTAAAATTTCCTGCAATTCTTTTAGTTCCTGGACTTTTTCTGCGGAGCCTAGGTTCTCATAGGCTGAAATCAGGTTGCGAATGACTCTTCGGATGATTTCTACGTTGCTGCAGGGAGCATAAAATCCCGGTTGCGGTTCCAGATTGAGTTGTCTTAGAAACTGGTCTACATCATGTTTCCCAAAGATGGCGCCTTTATTGAAGGCATTGATGTAGAACAGGACTCCAAACTCATGTTCTTCCTTCTTGCTTTCATCGATATAACCCAGGATGAAATGTTGAGGAAGGTTTACACCGTATACGGGGATGTCCAGTTTTTGAGCTATAGTGGAATAGATAATGGCTAATGAAATCTGGTTTCCTTTTTTGCTTTCCAGTACCTGGTTGATATAGGAGTTCTGCGGATCGTGATGGTTTTTTGTATTTCCGGAAAAGCCGTAAATACTATAAAAAATGTGGTTCATGAATTTGATCTTCTCGATGGAACTCATTTCATATTGCAATCCTGTCCAGATTTCCCGCTTAATTTCTTCTATCTGGTAAATGACTTTTTGTTCATCCAGGTCCGGGTACTGATATCGATTGATCACCAGTGCGCCTTGAAGAAGGTCAAAGGCCCCACTTTGGAACCATAGGTTAAGATCCTCTTTAACGTTGCTGAACTGGATGCGATGCACAAGATTTTCTATGCGTTCCTGTACGAGTGTGTCAAGCGATTTTTCCCAGGTATTTTCCAGATAATTGATCACAGCATTCCCGTACTCAAGCAGACGACGCTCCACGTGTTCATAAACTTCATTATCCGGGTCGTCCAGAAGTTTAATCAATGCACTTATTTCTGTACTATTTTCCATTATATGCAATTCCAATTGTACGTTTGTCTATTTTTGCAGCTATGGTTTTTAATTTTTTTATCGATTACTTAAAGCATCGTTTTACCGCTAAAAGCAGACATGGTACGCACTCTCCGTTTGTTTATAAATTAACAGATGAGGTAATTTACGATTTTAAGTCAAAAAATGATTACAAAAGTATAGAGGAACAAAGAAAAAAACTTTTGAATGACGATGCTGTAATCGAGGTTACAGACCTTGGAGCGGGATCTCACCTAAATAAAAACAGGAAAAAAAGTGTTAAGGAAATTGCAAAGAATGCACTCAAGAGTCCTCGCCTTGCTCAGTTGATCTATCGCCTGGCCAAGGAACGAAACCCTGAACTGATCATCGAGTTGGGTACTTGTTTGGGTATCACTACAGCGTATCTTTCCAAATCATCGCCTGAGGCAAAGGTGATTACCATAGAAGGTTGTCTGCAAACTGCTAAAGTAGCTGCTCAGAACTTTAAAGATTTGAGATTGGACCATGTGGAACTGGAAGTGGGAAATTTTGATCTAATACTTCCGGGTTTGATTGACAAACAGGAAAAACTGGATTTTGTATATGTAGATGGTAACCATCGCAAAGAAGCTACACTCAATTATTTTAAATGGTGTCTTCCAAAAGTACAGGAACATTCCCTGCTCATCTTTGATGATATTTACTGGAGTAAGGGCATGAAGGAAGCCTGGGAGGAGATCAAGCAACACCCTGACGTTACAGTAACGGTCGATTTATTCTGGATCGGTTTAGTCTATTTCAGAAAAGGGCAAGTAAAGGAGCATTTTAAAATCAAATATTGATTAAAAGGCTTCGGCTAGGCTGATGTAAAAACCGCTTTGACGTTTTTCGTGTGGTGGTTTTTCTCCAATGCCATAGTCCAGACGTACGCTCAGGCCTTTTGCCGGATCAAAGAAATAACGTCCCCCTCCTCCGTAGGTGGGTTTGAGGTATTTAAGAGAAAAGTCACCGTTGGCAAAAACGCGTCCGGCTCCCGCAAAAGCAACAAGGCCAAACCTATTGGTAAAGCGGTATCTGAGTTCGGTTTGGGCGGTAATGAGGTTTTCGTCTCTGTATCTCCCGCGATAGTAACCACGCATCATTTCATCATTTCCCAGTTGCGGGAGAAGATAAAAAGGGGTGTTCTTACTTTGTACAGTATGATAGAATCCGTTCACACCTAAGACCAGCCGGTTGGCCAGGGGCCAGAAGTTACTTACGGTTACTTTGATCTGGCTGGTGTTGAATTCATTACTGGAAAAGACTTGTGGGGCAAACTGGTAAGTAACTCGACCAAAGAAACCTTTGGTTGGATAGTTGTTGGAATTTCGGGTATCATAACTTTGAGAGGCACCGATATAGACCAGGTCTCCTCCGTTTTTCCCATGGATATTAGGATTGGTGGCAAAAATACCCCCATTTCCCCTGTCGGTATAACTGTAGTTTTCATAGCCAATGGAAACGCCGGTATAGGTATAAGGGATAAGACTTTTTTCGGCTTCAAGCAGGATTTTGAATTGTTTTTCCAGCAGCTTGTTCTCATCAGCATGATGCGTTTTATTGCCTATACCATAAAAGTTAAATGGATTCCTTCTGAAGATGAGTTCACCCATGAGGTGAAATTTATTCTGACGGGTGTATATATCATTTCTGAGGGTAAAATTGTACTGCTTCTTAGTCGATACAGAGCTCATTAATGAAAAATTTGAACTTCGGTTTAAAGTGTCTTTACGATCCATGTACATCGAGAACAGACCGCCCAGACCGAATTCAAAACCGGTTTCCTGGCTGTAGCCTAATACTGGGATGGGCATAAAGCTTGGTCTCCTGGTGGTGTCGATTTCATTGGAGAGCATCTTTTTGATGAGTTTCTTTTGTGCGAAGGAAGGTAAGGTTATTGAAAATAAAATAGTAAGCAGTGTAATGTTCTTCATTGCCGCAAAAGTACTAGAACTGATGG
>NZ_QAIL01000013.1 GCF_003061025.1 Pedobacter sp. HMWF019
GCTATTGGTTATATGCATGGTACAACAAAACACGTTCGCTCAAGTGAGCGTAGGCATTTCTGTAAGAATTGCCCCGCCTGCATTACCAATTTATACACAACCTGAATGTCCTGTTGATGGTTATATGTGGCAGCCTGGTTATTGGGCGTATGATAACGCAGGAGGTTATTATTGGGTTCCAGGTATGTGGGTAGCCCCTCCCCGTCCCGGTTTATACTGGACCCCGGCCTATTGGGGTTATGTGGGCGGCCTTTATGGATTTTATGCGGGATACTGGGGACCCCGTGTTGGATATTATGGAGGTATAAATTATGGTTGTGGTTATTATGGAAGTGGCTATAATGGCGGTAGATGGGATAATGGCAGATTCCGTTATAACACCGCTGCTGTGCGGGTTAACACAACTATAATACACAACACCTATATTGACCGTTCTGTTGTACGGAACAATAACAACAGAATAAGCTTTAATGGTCCTGGTGGTGTAACTGCAAAACCAAGAGCGCAGGATCGCTTGGCCATGAAAGACCGTATTCAACCAACTTCCAGCCAGATTTCACATCAAACAGCTGCTAGAAAGGACAGAAATTCTTTTGCAAAGGTCAACAACGGGCGTCCGGCAACGCCAGCAATTAGCCGTCCTTCAGTTAACAATAATCGAACATCAGCATCTCGTCCAGGGGCTTTAAATCAAGAGCAAGCAAGGCCACAACGTAATACGCCGCAAACGCAAGCTCAGAAACAACAGCAGGTACAACATCAAAATCCAGTTCAAAGGGAACAAAGAGCCCCTCAACAGCCACGACCTGTGCCGCAACGACAGGCCAGGCCACAAGCCCAGCCTCAAAGACAACCGCAACAACATGCACCTCAACAGGCACGACCTGTGCCGCAACAACAGGCCAGGCCACAAGCACAGCCTCAAAGGCAACCCCAACAACGTGCGCCTCAGCAGGCACGACCAACTGGAGAAAGACGTGAAGGTGGCGGAGAGCGTCACTAATAAAACAAAAAGAGGTCTACCATGGCAGACCTCTTTTTTTGCAAATAGGTTGAAGACAACCCAAAAAGCTAGTAGCTTAGTACCAGATCAATATTAAAGCGTATAAAGTACCTGTTCATCCGTATAATAGGTTTTTCTGGCGCCTTTTTTCTCGATCTGAATTTCGGTACCGGTTGGACTCTTTTTCAAATCAGGCCGATGTAGCCTTAAAAAATCTTTGATTTCTCCATTCAAGGCTTTAGGAAGTTTTTTGGCGATATCCACAGACTCCTGATACAACACATGATTAATTGCCCGAAGCAATTCTTTAACACCAGCTTCTGGAATAGCTTTGGCAATAGAAAATGGCGAAATCCTTGCCTCCCATAGAATCTCATCCGCATAGGTATTACCAATGCCTCTGATCGAATACTGATCCATCAGTAATGTCTTGATCTTCACCTTCTTTTTGGCCAGCAGATCTTTAAAATAAGAAGGATTCAAAGCCATCGCATCAGGTACATCAGAAGCATCAGGATTCAGCGTAGGAGTTGCGGCCTTTTGAAAATCTGTAAGTGCAAAACCATCCCCTCCCTTGAAATGAAAAGAAACAATTTGGAACTTAACCTCCTCATCTTCCAATGCCTTGAGTTCACCATGTAGCATCAAATGCAGACCCACGACCATGCCATTCTTGAACTGTAATTGCAGTGTTTTACCCTCACGGGAAACACCATCCAGTTGATGTCCCTCAATCGCATCTTTAAGGACCTGAACCGAAACATTTAATTTCTTTGCAACTGGAACATCAACCGTTTCGAGGGTTTTATTTTTAAACCGTTTTTGCAGATTTTTAGCAAAAACCTCCAGATCAGGTAATTCCGGCATAACAGTTATTTATTAAAATATTTTTGAATTGCGGCAAGTTCATTGCCTGTTGACTTCATGATTTCCCTAAGGTAAGCTGGCCGAACACCAAATTTACCAGCCCAATACTCTACTTGAAAGTTCTCTGTAATACAGCCCTCAAAAGGACTATCCTTCTTTTTACGCTCCATAAGCACCAATTTAGTTATCCAATAACAACAGAAAATAGAAGTTGTTTATTTTTTATTTATACCAATACCTCGAAATCAGCAGACATCAAAGTGTCATACACCCTAAAACGAACCATCCACTCATCTTTAACAAGCTCAGAAACAGAACCGCTAAAGAGTTTCTCAAAGCGTTCCAGGTTAATGCCATCAATACAGATGACCAAATATTCACAATCGCTAAGCACAACCACTTGCTGTACATATCCAAACCAGCGCTGCATAATCTGCCCAGGCAACTTATTGAAATGTTGATTCTCAATTAACTGTCCTATACCCGTCACCAAACCTTCAGGCACCGACGACCAGCTCCGCAGGTTCCACAAACCATGCTGTTTATCCACGGTCCCAATCACCTCATCCCCATTTACTAATTGCCAAGGCTCGCCGGGATTAAACTGGATCACATGGTATACCGGACTTCCAGGTTCTTTCTCAGAAAAATAAGTTAGTTCAATCATATCAATTTGTTATCAAAATCAGGGTTTGAAACCACCGTATGACAAAGTTTGCTAATAAAAAGCGTAAATCAAAAATAAAATACTAAAAATATTAGTTTATATATTCTATAAGAAAGTAATCGCCAGCTCTACAATCTTGTATTGAAACGTGTTTCTGAGAAAATATGTTTTACGGATCGAAAATTTAGGATTAGAAAATGGATAGAAGATGTTTTTCGTAACCACTTAGATATCAGTACTCATTTGTTGCAATCCTAACCAGTAAATTTTATCTTTATGATAAAAGATGTTCGTATTGTTGATTTTAAATCTACTCCTATGTTAAATTTTACACGTTTTTTTTTCTGCTTTATCTTCTGTCTGAATTTCATGTACAGTGGAGGGGCCTTTGCCCAGGATGCCAATTACTGGCACTCAGGATTTGGTCCTGGAGGACTTTTAACGCCCGGTGCCACTATCGTTAACGACAGGGATAGCGGATTGTATTATTACAACCCTGCATTAATGGCTTTGCATCCCAAAAACTCGGTGAATATTTCCACCAGCTTATACCAATTAGGGTTATATAACATTAAGGATGGTGTGGGCGCAGGAAAAAATCTAAAATCAAGTGGCGCACAAATCATTCCTCTTATGGTATCGGGAAATCTTTTTTTTAAAGGGAAAAAGACAATTGCCCTGGGGTATTCTTTAGTTCATGATCCGGTAAGTAATTACCAGGTTACTCAAAGGCAGGATCAGAAAATGAATGTACTTGATGACTCATATAGCCCAGGAAACGAAGATTTTATTGGTCAATATGCGGCGCATAACAAAGTAAGTAATACCGTAGCAAGTGGCAGTCTTGCTGTAAAACTTAATGAGAACTGGTCAATTGGTCTCACTGCCGAGGCACAACTTCGGAGTCAGGATTATCTGGAACAATATAGTTTACGAGCTTTGATTAATAGTAATGATTCCCAAAATCTATTACCTATGACTAATGTAGAGAGTAGTTATCAGATCAGTTACTGGAATATTGGTTTGCGTTTTAAGTTTGCTACCTCTTATGATAATGGCCCCCACCACCTTGGTTTAATAATTACTGCACCCCGGGTCAATATAAAAGGAAATGCAACTATCACCAATGATTTGATTATAAATGATTTGCATCCGGTTCCGGGTACGCCGCTGATCTTAAATGTGTTAGGGAATGGCAGACAGACTGGATTGCCGGTAACTTATAAGGATCCCTTCAGTGTATCCCTGGGTTATGGGCTGGATTTTGGAGATGGTGGGGAGATTTTTTTAACTGGAGAATATTTCTCAAAAGTAGGTCTATACAATATTGTTAGTCCTTTAAACGCCTCCTTTGTAAGGCCTGATAATGAATCTAACAGGAGTATGACCAATGAGCTGCTCCAGTTCAACGAGCAGAGAAAGTCTGTTACGAATTTAAGTATCGGTATTAAACAAGTTTTAAGCCCTAAATTCATAGGTTATGCCTCATTTAGGACAGATTTTAATTATGATGATAATGGTGTTACAGTCAATAGTGAATTTAATGGCCACCATCCTAACCTCGCTACATGGAATACCTACCATGGCCAATTTGGGGTCAATGTTAAACGCAGGAAGGGAAACCTTCATGCGGGGCTAATACTCTCCTACGGTGCAACAAATAATTTTGTACAACCTTTAAATTTTGACACGCCGAACGAAGACAATCAACTTCAGGGTAATGTCCATACAACGACAGCTAAATATTTCTCAGCAGGCGTATTACTGGGGTATATTTTTAATCTGTAACAGAAACATACTATTGCTTTAAGCTTTTATATGAATTGGTCCACAATGAAGAAACGGTTTTTAGGTATTTGCTTATTTTTATTGTCAACTCTATGGAGTATGGCACAAGGTGTGTTTTTCAAAGTCCCGATACAGATTACGGATCCTGCTGCAGATAACCATTCAGCTAGAATAGCGGTTCAGGATCAAAAAGTCTGCTTTGCCTGGGAAGAGGAAAACAAAGGTGTTCAGTTTACCTGGTATGATCTTGGAACCCAAACTATGCAATCTTTCAACCTGATTGGTCAGTTGGGTAGCCGGCCTGTGTTTTGTCATTCAGGAAGAAAATTGTACCTGCTCTGGAATGATCAACAGGGTAATATCCAATATGCTTTACTAACTGGTGGACAGGTTGGAAAACCAGTTGTATTAGCTAACTCCCAATCTTTTCAAATTTTATCAGCCACGGGGACTGAAGATCGTATGGTGATCTGCGTTACAAATCCCAATAAGAAAAATGTTTCTGTTTTGTTGGCACATGAGGCTGCGGAGGAAGGACTTGTTTTGGATAGGAATTTTGAGGTTCCTAAATTAAAGAGTATAGAATATTGCTCGGCAGTTGCTGGAGCTTCAGGAACTGTTAAGCTGTTTTGGAAAGAACAGAAACGTAAAAGCCTGCTGAGTGCCAGTTTTAAGCTTGACGAAAAACCTGCCGGTAGTCCTTCTATTAGTACAATCTCTACAGAGGTTTTTCAGGTAGCAGAGATTGTACCTTTAAATGATCCTGATCATCAACTGATGTTATGGAAGCGAAATGACAAAGAAAATAAATGGTATTACGGCCTGATCAGCCAAGGTGCTCTGACCGATGAACATGCGATCCTTCCCTATTCTGAAAAGAATGTTGTTGCACCGGCTGTAGATAAGGATGTAAAAGGAAATTTCTATATCGGTGCCACCGGATTAAATAAGCAATTTGTACTGGACTCATTTAGTATTTATAACCCCATGCATTGGATAACTGATTTTATTTTACCTAAAAAAGGGAGTCTGACATTGAAAGATATTGTTATTCCTGGTTCACATGATGCAGGAATGTCGATCTTAAACGCAGCTGGAGGCAAAAATATGGGGATTATAAATGAATGTAATACCCTTACGCAGATAAAGAATATTGATGGACAGCTTCGGTCTGGTATTCGCATGTTTGACCTCAGATTGGATTTGTATAAAGGGGAATTATACACGAAGCATGCCCCGTCAAATTGTATGGAGGATGCCATTGCAGGAGGTTATGGTGAAAAATTATCCAGTGTATTGCAATCCGTAAAAAGGTTCCTGAAGGATAATCCTAAGGAATTTGTAATCCTGAGTTTTTGTCATTTTTGCGATCGGCATATACCTGTTGTCCAGCAAGCTGATTCTATTGTGCAAGGCTTAGGAAAAGATCTGTTGTTTGCTGAAAAAGAGAAGAGTATAAAAGATATTACCCTAAATGAATTGTCGGGCAGGGTGCTGGTAACATTTGAAGATTATTCCTTCCCAGAAAAGAACATCCTACTGAATACCCTGAATGGTAAAAGCACTTCTCCTGTAAATTACAAAAGAGCTTATGCAGCAAGTAATGAGTTGAATAAACTGCTGGCTGCCCAGGATTCCTTCTTTACAGCTTTAAAAGACTCGCTTCATCATAGTGATCTTGTTCGCCTGGATTGGCAATTAACTGAAGCCGGACAAGAAGCGGCTTTCATCTGCAGTGAATTTCAGTCTCCCAAATCCAACCCTCTGATTGACGGAGCAAAACTATTGGTGAATTCAATAAAGAAGAACAAAAGTATTATTGAGCTTGCACGTATTGGTAATCAGGTATTGGTAGAGAAAGTAAACGGCTGGATAAGCAAGGGAATAATTAATACAACCAGCCGCCCCAATATATTGTATGTTGATGTATCGGGAAACTGGATAACGGATTATTGTATGTTCCTGAATGCTCAGCCAGTTTACAATAGGTAATAACACTCGGATAGGTATCGCTGACTTAAAGGATTTCCACGTACCCATCAGTTCCATTTACCCGGATCCGCTGTCCGTCCTGGATTAATTTAGTCGCATTTTCAACACCAACAACTGCTGGTAAACCATATTCACGGGCAATAACTGCTCCGTGGGTCATCAACCCACCTACCTCAGTAACCAGTCCATTGATGGATACAAATAAGGGGGTCCAGCTTGGGTCGGTAAAGGAAGTGACTAATATATCTCCGTTTTCCAGATCGGCATTTTCCATATTTAAAATAACCCGTGCCCGCCCTTCTATCACTCCAGAAGAAACAGCCAGGCCTGCAATAGCCTTGGGTGGAAGATTTTCATGATTGTACTTGCCCGAAATGATTTCACCATCTGAGGTCATTACTCGTGGTGGGTTTAGCTTTCCAAATGATTTGAACTCTTCTTTTCGTTTGGTGATCAGCTGGTTGTTTGGTTTGCGAGTACGTATCATCTCGCGCAACTCTTCAAAAGTGAGGTAATAGCTATCTTCCTGATCAGAAATAACCTTGGTTTGTTGCAACTGTTCGACTTCTTTCAGTAAAGCCTGCTTATAAACGAAGAAACGGTTAACAATTCCGTATTTTGGATATTCGCGATAACCAGCGAAATTTCGGATCAGGTCAATCATGGTCTTTGTCTCTTTCGCTTTTTTTTGGCCATCTGGTAATAATGCCAATCGATCTAATAAGGTTTGTTCTTTCTTGAGTGCCTCCTTTAAACCTTGTTCAAATTTCCGCTTGCTTGCCCCTGGTTCAAAGTTTTTAATATTAGTTAGAATTATTGGAATCAGTATGGTGGGATTTTCGCGCCAGCGGGTTCTGGTAATATCGATTTCGCCTGCACACCGAATACCATATTTCTGGAGATAAGCATCAATAGTAGCCTTGACTTCTTGTCCGCCATCAAAATTAATGATGTCGTTCAGGAAGTAGCCGGTTTTTACCTGTTGCAAATACTCAATTATTGCCGGATAGGGACGGATGACATCTGCAATATCTAATATTGCCAGGCCCATCTCCGAAGTGATATTGTTTGATACAGATTGAGAAAGTATATCTGCTACATTCTTTTCGCCGAGCCATTCATTCATCTTTTCATTGATCCATGCTGAAGCATTCATTGTAGCTATGATTACCCCCAAATGTTTCCCCTCAAATATCATCTGCTTTGATTCCTGGATATCTCCCAGGATAAACTCAAACAGATCATCACCTGATTTGTTCCGGATGTTTTGTTTCAGTGTTTCTACTGATGCCTCATTCTGTTTAATCAGATCAGCAACAATCGAGGCGTCGTTTCCTACTTGTCCTAATATATCTGCTGCAGATAGCCCCCTATTGCTTTTGACAGGCGACCTTTCTTTTCCATCGTTGGGTAATGATTTTATAAAATCCTTCCGTTCCACGATGGTCTGCAATGCGTCTTTTATGAGTGGATCATGTTGTTCCATGGCCGCTAACAAATTATCCCTGCCAGCAGGTGTCGCCAGCTCATCCTTGACATCGACAAACAGCCTGCCGCCAGCTTCAAACATTGGTCTTGCAGCTCTTAACTGCCACATAGATATACCCAAGGGCTTCATAGGGTCAGTCATCATTTGCTGATGGCCAACAGATATATAAACATGATTCTCCTGATCATTTGCTTCTGGAACCGGATATAAAGTTGTGATCGGCCGGCTCTGAACAATATAGAATATATCATTGGCCAAGCACCATTCAATGTCCTGCGGGCAGCCAAAACAGGCTTCAATCTTTCTGCCAATGGCTGCGAGTTGTAAGATCTGCTGATCAGTCAGTGCCTGCCTGTCTTGTTGCTTAGGTTCAATTTCCTGGAGTTCAGTACCGCCTTCTTCTAGAGCTAAAATGGCTAGTTTTTTGGCAGATATCTTTTTAACGATCTCCTGGTTTGCATAGACACGGTAATTGTCGGCATTTACAAGACCGGCAACCAAAGCCTCACCAAGCCCAAAGCTGGCATCGATAGACAAGTGTTTTCTATTGTAATTTACCGGATCTGCTGTAAACATTATCCCTGCTACGTCCGGAAACACCATTTGCTGAACAACGATAGCCAGGTAAACCTTTCTGTGGTCTACTTGATTTTGAATTCTATAAATGATAGCCCTATCGGTAAAAAGTGATGCCCAGCACTTGCTGATGTGTTTTGCAATCGCTTCTATCCCTTTAATATTCAAAAAAGTATCATGCTGTCCTGCGAAGGAAGCTGCAGGCAGGTCTTCTGCAGTAGCACTAGATCGCACCGCATAAGCGTCTTTATCACCTATCTTTAGGATGCAATTTTCTACCTCCTTTAAAATGGCTATTGGAATTGGAAGACGTTCAATAGTATAGCGGATTTTCGCACTGATTACATTGATATTCAATACATCTTGAACCTTAAGCAGGGCCAATTCATTCAACAAACTATTGATCTGCTGATTGTTTATAATAGTTTCTTTGTAAGCTTCTGTAGTAATATAGAACCCATACGGTACCTTTATCCCATTAATGTGCAGCAAGGCACTTAGGTTAGCTGCTTTACCGCCCACCAAATTTAGTGTCGCTTTATTACCTTGGGACATGCCAGGTACGTAAACATTTATATTTTCCATCTGCTTATTTTTATATTATTTACTATTTAGCCTTGCCGTTATCTCCTTCATGATCTCTACTGATTTTGAAAGGTAACTTTCTACGATTTTAATTTCATCGTTTGAGAACGAAGCCGTTAATTCTGCCGACTTATTTCTAAAATCTTGATAGAGCGGAGCCAGAAGCTGCATTATCTTTTCCGTATCTGGTACAATGAAAACCTTTCGTCGGTCATCTTCGCCATGCTGTCTTTTTACTAATTTTTTATTTTCAAATCTATCGATCAAACCAGTAACCGCTCCTGTGGTCAGGCCTGTCAACTTTGAAAGTTCTCCCGCGGTCATCTGCCCTCTTTCTAAGAGAAAGCCTAAATATTTATGATCTGTACCTGAAAAACCTGCTGCGCTGGCAATGGCCTCATGCATCTGAAGAGATGTATATGCATAAGATTGATTTAATTTTCTGATTCTTCTGAGGTGTTCTTCTTCCATGCTGTATTTTTTGATGTCATGCTGGGACTATTGCTATTTGCATATTTGTCTTATTTGATAACTATCTTAGTTGCTAAGATAAACAACAATTATGATATTTTGCGTGCTTTTTAAAGAAGAAAAATAATAATGGGGTCGGCCTGGCCTGGGTTTACTGATTAATCTGTGATGCAGGTTCGTACGGCTCATTATTAACCAATTTTTCGGCCTTATTATAGGTCAATAAACGTAATTTTCCCTGAATTGATTTTATAACCTCTTTTTTCTGGAGTAAGCCATTGCTATAATATTCTTTGACCTCACTTTTATCCGCATGATCATAAGAACGTGTAGATAACTTGCCATCCGCATACTCATCAACATACCGGATGTTGTTCTTTCTATATTGTCTGTTGGAAAAGGAACCTGTTTCATTATAGGTTTCCTGGATATCAGGGCCTGAAACGGATTTCTTGTAGCCATTGGGGTAGAAATCTGTATAGGTTTCTGTGATATCATTTGAGATCTTTTGTAGTCTTCCATCTTCGTCATACGATTTGGTGATGCCTCTGCCATAATGTTTCTTCTGATCCAGCGACATATAACCTTCTGCTTTGATTTTCCCATTAACATAGTATTCTTTAAAATGCACTTCTGTGTCTTTTCTGTTAATATCAACAGTCATCACCTCATCAGTAAAGGTTTTCATAGATTGAACCGCCGAATTCAGAATCACATAATCGGTTCTGGTATGACCGTTCTCTTGAACGGACACTGTGCCGTTAATAAACTTGTTAAGGAGCGTAATGCTAGCTTTCTGGACGGAGTTATTGATCTTATAGTTGCCATCATTTAACGCGACCGACTTTTGTTTGTCTGGGGAAACCAACTGCACTTTATTGATAAATGTGTTTGCTTCCTTGCCTAGTTTCAATTCTGCATTGTTGATTACCCGTTGAGCAAAGGCTCCATGTATACCGGTAAACAGTAGCAGGCAGGTTAAAGGTCTGAAGAATCGTGTTTTCATTTGGTTTGACATTCGCTCGTTATTAATCTTTTTTGGATAAATTATAGCCATAAGTGTCATATTGTATATTTTTCTTATTTATTCCTTACAGTAAAGTCCCCTTTAAAAAGATGGCGGCAATACTAAAGTAAATAACCAGACCAGTAACGTCCACTAATGTGGCCACAAATGGTGCTGAAGAAGTAGCAGGATCAATTTTGCACTTCTTTAGTATCATCGGCACCATTGACCCACTTAAGGTTCCCCATAACACAATACCAATTAAAGAAAAGAATATAGTGGTGGCCAGTAACAACCAGTGAGGTCCATAGTTATACCATTGAAAATTCTGCCATATAGAAATTCGCACAAAACCAATTGCACCGAGTATAATGCCTAAAACCAAACCAGATAAAATTTCTCTTCGCATTACATACCACCAGTCTTTTAAGGAGAGTTCTTTTAATGCCATAGCCCTGATAATTAATGTAGCCGCTTGGGAACCACTGTTACCACCGCTGGAAATAATTAAGGGAACGAACAAGGCGAGTACAACGGCTTTTGAAATCTCTCCATCAAAATAGCCCATTGCAGTAGCAGTTAACATTTCACCAAGGAAAAGAATAATGAGCCAGCCGGCCCTTTTTCTTAATAACGAAAAGAAAGGTGTTTTTACATAAGGAAAATCCAACTCTTCTATACCGCCAAATTTCTGGATCTCTGCAGTATCTTTTTGTTCGGCCACATCCATCACATCATCAACTGTGACTACACCAAGCAAAATGTTCTCCTCATTAATTACGGGCAATACCACCCTGTCATACTCTTTAAACTTTTGAACAGCATCCTCTTTAGTGTCTGTGATTTTCAAACTTGTACAAAAGCCATCCAATATGTCTTCAATCTTCTTGTAGTTTTCAGTTAATACTAACCTTCTAATTGGCACATCATCAATAAGTTTTCCATCGTTATCCAACACATAGATGACATTGACAGCTTCCGTATCTTTATGATTCAAACGTAAATATTCACTTGCCTCTGCAATTGTCATATTTCGATCTACGGCAGCAAAGTCCGTATTGATAATTCTGGCAACGCTTTTATTGGAGTAACCTAGTAAATGTTCAACTTTTGTCCTGTTTTCTTCATTTAAAAAACCCAGGAGGCGAGAAAGTTCTACTCCTTTTGAAGAAGAATAAAAGATGGTTCGGTCATCTGATTTAAGGTTGTTGAGGATATATGATGCTCTGTCTTTGGATATGCTTGTTATGATCCGCTTCTGGAGTTGTACATCTAAATAAGGTAGAACATTTACCTGCTGTTCTTCCTGAAACGAGTTGAATGCTTCAATGGCCTTATTGACCGGAATTGAAATAAATAATTTAGCAACTTCTGAGGGATGGATATACCCTGTTTGATTATTGGGCTTAAACAAGCCGGAAAAATCACCGGCAAGTATTTTCTTTCTTACTTCTTTAAAATGAAAATTCATGAAAAAGCAATTTTATAGGCATAAATAATGAAAAATAACGTCCCTAAATA
>NZ_QAIL01000134.1:0-2316 GCF_003061025.1 Pedobacter sp. HMWF019
GGATAACTATTTAGGCTGAAAATGACATAAAAACAGCCTTAAAATCACTTTATTTAGGATAGTAAATTGTAAATTTTATATTTGCTTAAATTTAAAGGCCAGCAGGAACCCTGCAGACCTAAAATAACATTAAAAGAAAACAAGATATAATTAAGGATAATGAAAATGAACACACTAAAACTAAGCGGTCTTGCAACTGCTGTCGCTCTGGTTTCCGTTATGGCTTCCTGCCAAAATAAGGAAGGCGCAGCTACTACAACTACCAATACAAAATCTGAAACTGCTACGGTAACAGGTAAAGACCAAATTGTTTATGTAAACTCAGACTCTTTACTTACCAAATACCAATACTTCAAAGACCTTCAGGCAAAAATGGAAACCAAAACCAAGGCTGCCCAAGGAGATATGGGTGCTAAAACACAGGCTTTCCAAAGAGAAGTTGCTCAGTACCAACAACAACAAAACACACTTCCTGCAGATCAAAGAGCAGCAACAGAGCAAAGACTGGCTCGTAAACAACAAGAATTACAAGCTTATCAGCAAAATGCAGGTTCAGCACTTCAGCGCGACCAGGCTGCAGAACAAGAAAAATTATACGACAAGGTAGCCGACTACTTAAAAACCTATGCAAAGAAAAAAGGCTTTAAAATGGTATTAACTTATGCCAAAGGAAACAGTGCGATTCTTTTTGCTGATGAATCTTTAGATGTAACCAGTGAAGTGATCGTTGGATTAAATGATGCTTATAAAGCAGAGAAAAAATAATCCGCCGACCTTTAAAATTTCGAATGCCCTGAATTTCGGGGCATTTTTTTTGTGGTCTTTTATTTGAAGAAATTATGGAACAATCAACTCAACACGAAAAATTCATGCGCCTGGCCATTGAATTGTCTGAAAAAAATGTACTGGAAAGTTTAGGTGGACCTTTTGGTGCGGTCATTGTAAAAAATGGCGAGATCATAGCCCAAAGCGGGAATAAGGTGACGTCAAGCAATGACCCAACTGCCCATGCAGAAGTTTCGGCCATCAGACTTGCCTGTACAGCACTGAATACATTTGACCTGTCGGGCTGTGTGGTCTACACCAGCTGTGAACCATGTCCTATGTGCCTGAGCGCAATATATTGGGCAAGAATTAGCATCATCTACTACGCCAATACAAAAACAGATGCGGGAAATATAGGTTTTGACGATAAGTTCATTTATGATGAACTGGAAAAGCCGATGGAACTGCGCAGTCTGCCCATCAAACAAATGATGAGAAATGAGGCGCTACAGGCTTTTAAACTTTGGGAACAATCAACGATGCGGACGGATTACTAATATCCTCCGCTTCTTTAGTCCTCCTCAAAGAAGTTGTCTGTTAAACCATCAATTTCTCTTCTATCCCTTTTTGTAGGTCTGCCTGCCCCTCTGTCTCTGGTCATCACAGGCGCATGAAAGGTAGACTTATAGGCATAAGTTTCTTCCAGAGGCGTAATGTCTTTATATTTCGTTACTGCAATTTTTGCTTCCGTTCTGTTATAGGAGAGTTCTACCACTTCAATCACTTTCTTTTCAATTCCTTTAGAGACCTGGTATACATCTCCAGGTTTTACAATAACAGAAGGTTTAATGTTCTGTCCATTGAGCTTTACCCTTCCCGCTTTACATGCCTCTGTAGCCAGACTTCTGGTTTTAAACAAACGTATCGCCCACAAGTATTTATCTATCCTTAATTTTTCCTGCTCAGTCATAAACATCAAAAATACGTAAGAAGCTTCATAACTAACAGTTAAAAACAAAAATATTCCAATGAAATCATCGCCCAATACATAAATTTCATTTATTTTGTCAAAAATTAAATTTAATCATGATTGCAGAATTAAAAAAGTTAGTAGAAGCCGCTTGGGAAGACAGAACTTTATTAGAATATAGTCAATATTGCGAAGCTATTGAAAGTACCATTATCATGCTCGACCGTGGTGAACTCCGCGTAGCAGAACCAGTTTTAAATTCATGGGGTGTAAATGAATGGGTTAAAAAAGCAGTGATCCTTTATTTCCCAATCAGAGAAATGAAAGAAACTATAGTTGGCCCTTTTGTATTTCATGATAAAATGAAATTAAAAACCAATTACAAAGAACTGGGTGTTCGCGTTGTTCCTCATGCCATTGCAAGATACGGTGCATACCTTGCAAAAGGTGTAATCCTAATGCCTTCTTATGTAAATATTGGTGCTTATGTAGATGAAGGCACTATGGTGGATACTTGGGCAACAGTAGGATCTTGTGCACAAATCGGAAAACATGTACACTTAAGTGGCGGTGTTGGAATT
>NZ_QAIL01000134.1:2338-5846 GCF_003061025.1 Pedobacter sp. HMWF019
ATTGCTTCCTGGGTTCCAGAGCAATCGTTGTAGAAGGCGTACGCGTAGAACATGAGGCTGTATTAGGCGCCAATGTCGTATTGACTGCCTCCACAAAAATCATTGATGTAACAGGTCCGGAACCTGTTGAATACAAAGGAATCGTTCCTGCACGTTCAGTTGTGATCCCAGGAAGTTATACCAAAAAATTCCCGGCAGGAGAATACCAGGTTCCTTGCGCACTGATCATCGGTAAGCGTAAAGAATCCACAGATAAAAAAACATCCCTGAACAATGCGTTAAGGGAAAACAATGTAGCTGTATAATTAATGAATATTGGTTTTGATGGAAAACGAGCAGCAAATAATCTCACAGGATTAGGCAATTACAGCCGGTCACTGATTGGGCAGCTGGCCCGTTATTTTCATCAAAACCATTATTTTGTTTACAGTCCTAAAATTAAGGATCAACCCCAGATCAATTCTTTTTTTGAGGATGCCAGGATCTCACTTAAACTGCCTCAATATGGAGGGCCTAAATTCATGTGGAGAAGTTATGGCATAAAAAAACAGTTATTAAAAGATAAAATTACACTTTTCCATGGCCTTAGCCAGGAAATCCCCCTTGGCTTAAAAAGAACTGGAATCAAGTCTGCGGTCACCATTCACGACCTCATCTATTTACGTTATCCGCAATACTACAAACCTGCAGACCGGTATATCTACCACCTGAAAGCCAGGTATGCCTGTATCAACAGCGATCGCATCATTGCCATCAGTGAATGTACCAGACGTGACATTGTACAGCTCTATCAAATTGACCCTTCCAAAATAGAGGTCATTTACCAAAGTTGTGATGATACTTTCAAACAAGAACCAGACCTTTCCCTGCACCAGCACCTTAGAGCAGAATACCAGCTTCCAGAAAAGTACATTCTTAATGTTGGGACCGTAGAACCCCGAAAAAATCTAATGCTCATCATTAAAGCATTAAAAGAAATTGATTCGGATTACGCCTTAGTCGTAGTCGGAAAGCACCAGCCTTATGCCAAACTTGTACAGCAGGAAATAGAGCGCCTGGATCTTGGTCACAGAGTCATTTTCCTTCAGGGCCTTCCCTTTTCTGCGCTCCCTTCCATTTACCAGATGGCCAGCCTTTTCATTTATCCTTCTTATTACGAAGGATTCGGGATTCCAATCATTGAAGCCCTGTATTCCGAGGTACCGGTTATCGGAGCAACCGGGTCCTGCCTGGAAGAGGCAGGCGGACCAGACAGCCTATATGTACATCCCGACAACCCTCAGGAACTCGCTGAACAAAGCAACCGGGTTCTAAACGATAAGATACTTCAGCAACACATGAAAACCATGGGCAAAATCTATGTCCAAAAATTTGACAACCATTTACTGGCAAAACAAATGATGGACTGTTATTTAAAAACACTAAAATGATACCTTTGTATCATGCTGAAAACAGAAATCGAAAAAGCACTGGACGTTTTAAGAAACGGAGGTGTAATTCTCTATCCAACAGATACTGTCTGGGGACTGGGTTGTGATGCCACAAATGAGGCGGCAGCGGCCAAAATCAATGCAATTAAGGGACGTTCCGACGATAAAAGTTTTATCATCCTTCTGGACACCGATTCAAAAGTACAAAGTTATGTAACCGAAGTACCCGATGTGGCTTACGATCTGATCGAATTTGCCGAAAACCCTTTAACCCTTATTTTTTCCGGAGCGAAAAACCTTGCCCAAAATGTCATCAATGCCGATGGTAGTGTAGGCATCCGGGTAGTTAAACATGAATTCTGTACACCGCTCCTTCAACGGTTCCGTAAACCCATAACTTCCACATCAGCAAATATTTCCGGGCAGCCAGCACCAAAATTTTTTGACGAAATCGATGAAAATATCCTGGCAGCAGTAGACTATGTTGTGGATTGGGAACAAGAACTTAGAACACCCAGAAAACCTTCCACCATTATGAAATTAGGTGCAGGCGGCCAATTTTCCTTTATTAGAAGGTAACTTTTAGTACTTTTGCAGAAATTCAACCCAATACTTCTGTCTGATGAAATTTTGCTTCCGCAGGATTCAGGGCATTTAATAATTAAACACGAATGAAAGAACACTTAAAACATCCAGTTTTCAAGGTCCTTGCTGATATTGCTGCCCAACATACTATCGAAGCTTATGTTATTGGGGGCTATGTTCGTGATATTTTTTTAGAGCGCCCGTCAAAAGATATTGATATTGTGGTTCTTGGTAATGGCATAGAGTTCGCTGAACTTGCTGGAAATCAGCTAAAAACCAAAGTGGCCGTGTTTAAGAATTTTGGTACCGCCATGCTCAGGTACCATGACCTGGAAATTGAGTTTGTAGGTGCCCGAAAAGAATCCTACCGGGCAAACTCCAGAAAACCAATTGTAGAAAACGGCACTATTGAAGACGATCAGCTTAGACGCGATTTTACGATCAATGCTTTAGCCATCTCTTTAAATGCAGCAAATTACGGTACATTGGTTGATCCCTTTCAGGGCATTGAAGACCTTCAGGAGAAGTTGATCAGAACCCCGCTCGATGCGGAAATTACCTTTTCAGATGATCCACTGAGGATGATGCGCGCCATCCGTTTCGCTTCTCAACTCAATTTTTCAATTGATGAAAAGGCCCTTTCTGCCATCAAAAAGCAAAAAGAGCGTATCAGTATCGTTTCTAAGGAGCGCATCACAGATGAACTGAATAAGATCATTCTTTCTCCGGTTCCGTCTGTTGGTTTTAAGTATTTGTTTGATACGGGGCTGCTCCGTATTATTTTTCCGCAAATGGCCAATCTTTACGGTGTGGAAATCATCAACGGAAAAGGGCATAAAGATAACTTCTACCATACCCTCCAGGTTTTAGATAATATTTCTCTAAACACCAATGATCTTTGGCTAAGGTGGGCTGCCATCCTACATGACATAGCCAAACCACCAACCAAAAGATTTGAAGAAGGCCACGGTTGGACTTTCCATGGTCACGAGGATAAAGGAGCCCGTATGGTTCCTCAAATCTTTGCGCAACTGAAACTTCCCCTGAATGAGAAAATGAAATATGTACAAAAGCTTGTACAACTCCACTTGCGTCCTATTGTACTGGCGCAGGAAGTAGTAACAGATTCAGCTGTACGCCGTTTATTGTTCGATGCAGGTGAGGACATTGAGAGCCTTATGTTGCTTTGCAATGCAGATGTTACCACAAAAAATGAATATAAGGTGAAAAAATACCGCAATAACTTTGAGCTGGTTAAACAAAAACTCAAAGATGTGGAAGAACGGGACAAGATCCGAAACTGGCAGCCACCAATTACTGGCAATGACATCATGAATGCCTTCGGCCTGACTGCAGGAAAAGAAGTAGGCCTGATCAAAAATGCCATCCGGGAAGCCATACTTGAAGGAGAAATCACCAACTCTTATGAAGATGCCCTCAGGTTTATGCTGGAGAAAGGCAAAGAATATGGACTTAGCCCAGCGAATTAAGAC
>NZ_QAIL01000135.1 GCF_003061025.1 Pedobacter sp. HMWF019
GATTATTATAATCTGCAAGGTTTCCATTAGGAAATGAATACGTACTCAATTTTGCTCCACCCAGAACATAATTACCTGGTTTATTTGTAGTATAAGCAATCAATCCAAGATTAGGATCCTGATCCTTTTTCAATTGCTGATCTCCCTGGACAATACTTAATACATTTTCATTAAATTTCAATGTTAAAAGATCAGTTTTTGTTTGTGACTCACACGAGATGACAATCATTCCTATTAAGATCAAAAAGAAATATTTCATATAGTCAATTTTCTATTATATTATTCGAACACAAAAAAGGGCTTTTCAATCGGAGATTTCAATATAAAGGATTTTGGAGGTAAACGCTCCTCTCCCCTTGTCTTCAGCAATTTGATATCTTTAATCATGGCTTCCCCATTGATAGCAAAACCAAATTTTCCTTCAGGCTTTACGATACCAGTAGTATCATTTAAAGAGATTATAGCTTCATTATTAATCCATACAAAAAGTTGATTACCTGTTTTCTGTATTTTCCAATTCTGCCAGATATGTTCAGATGGTTTCTTGACTTTAGGCAATAAACCTATATGTCCCGTACTGTGAATAAAACTGCCATTTTTAACAGGGTCTGCAAATAACGAGCGATCTTCAATAGCCACTCTATTCTCGAGCTGATTCAGCAACAAGCCTAAATATTTTTCTCCGTTTAAGTTCGTGATAACTTCAAAAAGGTAAGCCTTAGGATCAACCAGCGAAGAAAATGTTAATATATAGTCTTTCGGCAATGATTTTTTAGAGACCAATATGGCCCACTCATTATTTTTGTTTCCAGTGAACTCCTGCTCATTAACCTTCCAGGTTCCATTTACTACACGCCAGTTTTTCTGAAGGCTGTTCTTTTTATATTTTTCCTGAAATGAAACCTTAGCTTGCGCGTGAGCAGTATGCACTGCAATAGTGATCAATAAGAATGCTATAATAGTCTTCATCTTTCGCTTACCGTTTATTCTTCTTCAAAAACGCTGCCTCTAAATTGCTGAGCGCCTTATCATATCCCTCTCTATCCATAAAAGCGGTGGGATTATAAGCATCACCGGGTTTATGCTTTGCATGCATTCCAAACTGGCTGCAATGAGAAGAAAGCCAAATATCAAAAGACAATTTTTTCATAGCATTAAACGTATACGCATAATCCCTTGCGATCTCAGGATATGCAGCTACCTCAGAGAATTTTTTATCTGTAACGATAGATGGCATATTTGCGATCAGAACTTTATAGCTTCTTTTGGCATCTTTAACATTGAATAAAAAACTGCAGGAACCTTTGGTATGACCGGGATGATGAAGCATCACCAATTCCATATCTCCTAGCCTTATTTTATCTCCATCATGCAGTACTCCATCAACTTTAATTGGTTCGTAGGTGCTTTTGCCCGATCCAAGCGCATAATCCGAACGGCCACCGTCTTCTGCAACGCCTAAATCTTTTACATCAACCATAAATCTGGCACCAGTTAACTTTTTTATTGCTGCCATGGCCCCCATATGGTCATAATGCGCTTGTGTTGTCAATAGTATTTTAATGTCGTTAAATTTGAAGCCCAGGCTTTCTACATTTGCTTTTATGATGGATAGAGAAGCAGCCAGGCCTGTATTGATCAAAATATTTCCCTTTGAAGTTGCAATTAGATAGCAGGCCAGATCATCTGTACCAATATAATACAAATTCCCTGCAATCCGGAAAGGCGGATAGGATTTTGACCACTCTGGTGGTGTATCTTTTGGTTCAGTAACTTTCTGTGCGGATGCAAGAAAAGCTCCGAACCACATCAATAGAATTAAAACAGCCGTTTTATAATTAAAGCTAAACATATAGATAGAATGAGCCCCTAAGATACCTGAAATACCTCTACAACTAAGTAAAACTTCAATAAAAAGCGCCGTAGAACTGAGGTTCTACGGCGCTTTTTATTGAATCAATTATACTTTAAAACTTGTATCCTATACTACCAGCAACCGTACGCGGGCTCATTGGTTCAATAGTCGTCCAACCTTTATAGTATTCTTTATTGGTTAAGTTGTTCATTTTTAAACCAAAAGTAAATGGTCCTTTAACATAAGAAACCGAGGCATTTAAAATGGTGTAAGCAGGTAAGGTAAATACACCTACTGTTGCATCATTCACAATACTGTTTTTACCAGCATAATTTCCTCCAAAACCAAAGCCAAGGCCTTTAACAGACCCAGATAAGAATTTATAGCTTAACCAAACATTGACCAGGTCTTCAGGTCCGGCCTCTACTGGTCTTCTGCCTTCTGTGGCTGCAGTTGCATTGGTTAATTTACTGATGTTTTTGGAGTAACCTGCAATAATATTAAACCCGTCAATTGGATTTGCAGTGATCTGTGCTTCAAAACCTTTGCTGTATTGATCACCACCTTGAACATATTGGTTCGGGCCTGTACTTAAAACAATATTGGAAACTTTGATGTCATAATAGCTCAATGAACCCGATAGTCTTCCTTCAAAAAGATCACTTTTAACACCACCTTCTATCTGGTTGGCATGTTCAGGTTTGAATGTAGCAACTACATTGCTGCCATCAACCTCTACATTTCTAGGGGCAGAATTTTTAAATCCATTCATGTAATTACCAAACACAGAAAGCTGGTCTTTCAGGATTTGATACACCAATCCAAACTTCGGAGATAAAGCAGTCTGCCCGTATTTATCGGCAGCTGCCGTACTTAATCCACCATTCTGGAAACGGTCTATTCTTAAGCTGGCCATAGCAGAAAGAGCGGGTGTTATATTGAATACATCAGAAACATAGGCACTGTAAACCTCTTGGGTAGTTCTTGTGCTTCCACCATAACCTGCAGTAGCGATTGCAGCATCAGCACTCTGAGATGTTAAATTATCGGTATTCTCAACCTTAGGATCAACAGATCCAAAAGGAGCATAATTAGAACTGTTATCAATTGAAGTACTATTGTAATAATCCAATCCGGCAACAACACGGTTACGCATCTTCCCAATAAGGAAATCGCCGATAAAGTTTTGTTGAATGTCAGTGGTTTCTGTTGTAGAATTTTGATTGGTGATGTATCTGGCAAAGACACCATTTCCTTTTACTGGTGCACCATTCGCATCTGGTATATACCCCTCAAACAAATAGCTATAATAACCATTAGATTTTGCAGTACCTCTTGAAACTATAGTCTGTGATTTCCATTGATCGGATATCTTATAATTCATCTGAGCCTGCACAGAAGTTACCGGATTTTTCATGGTCAGTTGATTGCTGGTATACGATTTTCGGTTATTATAACCTAAATCTTCAAGTGTAGTGCTACTTAATGGAGCACTTCTATTGAAAAACAACATGGTTGGATTGGTTCCTTCTGAACTTAAGAACTGTGCATTTAACAGGAATGATACCCGGTCATTTAGCTGATAAGATAAGGAAGGTGCAAAAAATCTCGTTTTCTTGAAACCCGCATCCTGGAAACTACTTTCATCATGATAAGCCGCATTCATTCTGAACAATACCTTGTGGTCAGCGTCTAATGGCGTATTTACATCCGCTGTAATCCGGTTCAAGCCATAGCTACCTGCGGTGTAATTAACTTCTACAGCCGTACGATCAAAAGGTTGTTTGGTTACCGTATTGATCAAACCTCCGTAAGAGATTAAGCTGCTGCCAAATAAGGTTCCAGAAGGGCCTTTGACAACTTCGATACGCTCCACATTGGAAATATCAAGGCTTCCGTTTGTTAAGCCAGGCAATCCATTGACAAGTGTAGGCTGAACTGCAAATCCCCTTAAAGTGAAATACCCTGCTCCATCCCCGCCTCTTCCTGTTGAAGACCACAATTTGTCAATACCTGGCGCATTTTTTAGTGCGTCATCAAAATTTGTAACCACTTGATCTGCGAGTAATTCTTTAGGGATTACTGCATACACCTGAGGGTTTTCTAAATTTTTCAAAGGCATTTTAGAAACATAATCACTGGTCTTGACGGAAAATTTATTCTTCTTACCTCCGCTCACCACAACTTCTTTAAGTTGCTGGTTGGATGCCTTTAAGGAAAGATTGAGTGTTGCCGTTACGCCTGCAGCAACAGTTACCTGTCCGGAACTTGGCGTTAAGCCAACCAGCCTGGCGGTAACCGTATACGTTCCTGCCGGAACATTTTTAAGTATATAGCCTCCATTTTTATCAGCTGTCGTATTGGCAATGCCCTTTATCGAAACTTCTACCGCTTCTGCTGAAATGCCATCCGAAGTTTTAATACTTCCTATAATGGTCCCTGTATTGTTTTGTGCGAAAGAGTTAATGCTGAATAAAGTCGTTATTAGGGCGACAAGACACAATTTGAATATTTTTGACATGCTTATTTAGAATGGTTTTAAGCGCGCAAAAATACAAGAAGATCTCCTGAAGCCCTAATCTTATTTATTCTTATTTTAAATAAGACAGTCTTATGACAATAATACTTTTCTCACCTGTGGTGCAATTTTGGTCCCAAACAACTCGATCGCCTTCATCATGTCGGCATGCGATGGATCACCAACATCCATATGACCTATAAAACGGGTAATGCCAAACAATTCATGCATATACAGGATTTTATCCGTAACCTCTTCTGCCGAGCCGATAAAAAGGGCCCCTTCTTTAGATCTTCCTCCGTTGTATTGAGCTTTAGTATAAGGTGCCCAGCCTCTGGAAGCCCCAATCCTATTCATTTGCGAGGCATAATTATCGAAGTATCCATCTATTATTGCGTTCTCATCACTTAAAAAAGTATGTGAATGGATTCCTATTTGCATCTTCTCCAGATCATGGCCATTTTTGATATACTCTTCTTTATAGAATTCTATCAATGGCTGAAACTGCTTAGGCATTCCCCCAATAATGGCTACAATTAAAGGCAGTCCCAATTTTGCCGCACGCAATACAGATTCCGGTGTACCCCCAACAGCAATCCAGATGGGCAGTTTACCGTTATTGGTCGCTCTTGGTAATACCGTTTGTTTCACCAGCGGTGCACGCAGTTTACCTGACCAGTTCACCACCTCATTATTATTGATATTTAACAACAAATCCAGTTTTTCCTCAAACAATTGATTGTAATCCTTTAAATCATAACCAAACAACGGAAAAGACTCAATGAAACTTCCCCTCCCAACAGCTATTTCTGCACGTCCATCAGAAATCAGGTCAATTGTCGAAAAATCCTGATAGACTTTCACTGGTTCAGCAGAACTCAAAACAGTTACAGTACTGGTTAATTTTATATTTTTGGTTATACTCGCCGCAGCGGCCAAAACAATTTCAGGTGATGAAACTGCATAATCCGGACGATGGTGTTCTCCCAAACCGAAAACGTCTAGTCCCACTTCATCCGCTAATTTTATTTGTTCAAGGATTTCATGAAGCTTCAATTTCGCTTCACGTGGCTTTCCCGTCTGAGGGTCAAAAGCCAAATCGCCAAACATTCCTATTCCTAATTCCATAAATTCTCCTTTTTAATGAAAGCAAAATTAAGTAACTAAGCCCAGTCAGTTCTTGATGTAGGATAAGAAGTGTAACTTGCGCCTGGAAATTATGGCCATCAATTCTATGGAACAATATATATTTGAGATTCAATTAAAGGTAAGAGACTATGAGTGTGATTTGCAAGGAGTTGTCAATAATGCCGTATATCAGCAATATCTGGAGCATGCCAGGCATGAATATCTTTTATCCAGATCCGGCTCATTTAAAGACTTAACCGATCAGGGAATATTACTCATGGTATCCCGGATTGAAATGGATTTCAAACAATCTCTTACCTCCGGGGATAGCTTTATTGTAAAACTAAGGACAGAACGACAAGGAATTAAATTAATCTTCCTCCAGGACATTTTTCGCGCAACAGACCAGACCCTCTGCCTTAAAGCTCAGGTCCAGGTCATTTCAAAAGTTGACGGTAAACTGAGCAGAGGAGAAATCTTTAACGAATTTTAATTGGCCATGACGCTCATGGAATTGTATTTATTTCTGTAGGCAATCGGAGTAAGACCAGTAATTTTTTTGAAAGTTGTTCTGAATGCCTTTGTATCGGTATAGCCTACGTCGTACATCACTTCATTGATGTTCTTTCTGCTTTTTTCAAAGCTTCGTTTTGCAGCTTCGATTTTTATACGGTGAATATATTCCAGTACAGAATTATTAGTTGCCTGTTTAAAGCGGCGTTCAAAGCTTCGGCGGCTTACGGCAACCAAATCGGCGAGTTCGTCTATGCTGATCCTCTCTTCTATATTCTGTTCTATATATTCCTGGGCTTTTTGGATAGCTTCATCTGTGTGTGCTTTCTGTCCTTTAAAAATAGCAAAGGCATTCTGGCTGTCCCGGTCAATATCAATAGCAAAGAATTTTGCCACCAATATTGCCATTTCCCTGTTGGTGTATTTTTCCAGAATATACAAGAGCAGGTTCCATATAGAATTAGCACCGCCACTGGAATAGATACTTCCTTCGTCTGTTATAATAGCACCATCCACAATCTGTACATCCTTATACATATTTCTGAACTCATTATAATAGGCCCAATGCGTTGAACAGCGCTTACCGTCTATTAAGCCGGTTGCACCCAATAAAAAGGCACCCAAACAAAGCGACACCACACTTGCGCCCTTTCCATGCAACTCTTTAATATAGGGTATAGCTTCGTGGTTACGCGAAACTGCAGTGGCCATATCTCCAAATAATGCTGGGATAATGACAAGGTCTGTCTTTTCTACATCTTTTAAAAGCCTTTTTACCGTTACTGTATATTCCCCATCGAGGACTTTTACATGCTTTGTCAAGCCTACAAATTCAACATCAAACAACGGCTCCTGCCCCATGGACAGTAAAAAATCATTAGCACTGTTAAAAACCCTATAAGGGGGAGTAATGGATTCAATAACAGAACTTTCCGGCACATATACAGATACTTTGATCATGGTTTCTTTATATTTGGTGTGTAAAAGACATCCTTTATAACAAAGATAAGGATTTGAAATTAATGTCGTAATTTACCCTTTAAATGTCATTGTTATACCGGGTTAATTACTGCAAATTCTACTAATTTTGGTTTATATAAAAAACACCAAATATATTTATTATGTCGTTTCAAGCG
>NZ_QAIL01000136.1 GCF_003061025.1 Pedobacter sp. HMWF019
GATGAAAACAACCTTAAAAGCATCCCTTCTTGTGCTTCTTGCAGTATCCCTAAATGCTGAACTTAAGGCACAAGGTGTAAAAATTCCACAGGCCAGTAGTGGACAAACCATCACACAGGATTTTGGTTTAGGCAAAATAACCATCAGTTACTCCCGCCCAAATGTGAAAGGCAGAAAGATCTTTGGAGGTCTGGAATTGTATGGTAATGTATGGCGTACTGGTGCAAACAGCGCTACGGTAATTAAATTTACAGATGATGTTACTTTTGAAGGTAAACCGGTTCCTGCTGGCGATTATGAACTTTTCACTGTTCCGGGTAAGGACGAGTGGACGGTAATCCTCAATAAAATGTCAAAACAATGGGGCGCTTATGAATATAAAGAGTCTGAAGACTTATTGAGGGTTAAGGTAAAACCAGTAGCTTTAAAAGATAAAGTAGAAACCTTCACCATACAGCTGGCCAATGTATATCCAACCAAGGCTCAGTTACAATTACAATGGGAAAACACTTCGGTGAGTGTGAACCTGACCACTGATGTAGATACTAAAGTAATGGCAAGTATTGATGAGGCCATGAAAGGGGAGAAAAAACCTTATTTCTCTGCTGCACAATATTACTATGAAAATGGTAAAGATCTGAACAAGGCTCTGGAATGGATGAATGCGGCAGAAGCTGCAGATCAAAAAGGCCCGTGGATCAGGTTATGGAAAGGCCGTGTGCAGTTAAAAATGGGTGATAAAAAAGGTGCAGCTGCTAGTGCAGAAGCCGGACTTAAACTGGCAAAAGAATCAAACAATGAAGAATATGTAAGATTGAATTCAGCATTATTGGCTGAAGCGAAGAAATAATTCCTCTATCTTCTTTTAAAAGGGCGGCCTTCAGGGCTGCCCTTTTTTATGTTGTACGGGTTTAAGTATCTGCTGAAGAAGAAGACTGATAACCACCACCAGCAAACAGCCGATGACATTGAGCCATAAATAAGCCACCACCTTGTAGTAACCGCAAACACAAACCGCTATTTCGGTTAGAATAGCAGCTATAAAGACCGCTCTTCCATCCACTTTTTTCAAATAAAAGGCCACTAAAAACACCCCGAGAATTGTTCCGTAAATATAAGATCCCAGAATGTTCACCGCTTCGATTAGATTGCCGATCTTACTGGCATATAAAGCCATCAGAATACATACGCCACCCCATAAAATAGTTGCCCATCTGGAAGCATTGAGGTATTGCTGATCTGTTGCTTGTTTGTTGATCAATCTTTTATAGATATCAATTACACTTGTTGAAGCCAGAGAATTTAAAGCGCTGGCCGTAGATCCCATAGAAGCCAGGAAAATAATCGCGATCAGCAAACCAATTAAGCCTTTTGGAAGGTATTTGGTTACAAAGCTTAGAAAGATATAATTGTTGTCATTGATATCGGCCTTAGGGTCATTTTTCAGCATCAGGTCTGTAGCCTTTTTCCGGACACTTTTGGCCTGTTCATCGGCTTCCTTCAAAACGATACGCTGCTGGTCTATCCGAACCTGATCTTTCTGATCAAGAGCGGTTTCCAATTGCTGGAGTTCGTGCTGCTTCCGGTTAAAAATATCAGTATATTCTGCTTCAATTTGCTTCAGTTCTGGTTGATAACTGCTGTTTTGCAACTTATTCAATTCAAAACTATTAAAGAATACCGGAGGACGGTTATATTGATAAAAGGCAAAGACCAATACTCCGATCAGAAGGATCAGGAACTGCATCGGGATTTTGACCAGTCCATTCATCAGCAACCCCATACGGCTCTGTCCTATGGAGGAGCCGGTAAGGTAACGCCCTACCTGGCTTTGATCGGTACCAAAGTAAGAGAGCTGCAGGAAAAAGCCGCCAATCAGGCCACTCCAAACCGTATACTGATTATTCCAGTCAAATTTAAAATCGATGGCATTGGTCCGCCCCATTTTACCGGCAATACTGATGGCTTTGCCCAAGCCTACACTGGCAGGCAACAAATGTACAACCACTACACCGGCAGCGAAAAGACCACAGAAAATAATGGTCATTTGCAGCATTTGTGTGTAAGAAACGGCTTTGGTTCCTCCGTAAACGGTATAGAAGATAACCAGGCCACCGATAAATATAGTTGTATAAGTCGTATTGATGTTCAGTATGGTAGAGAGTATAATGGAGGGGGCATAAATGGTAATTCCTGTAGAGAGACCCCGCTGAATAAGAAAAAGAAAGGCGGTTAAGGCCCGGGTATTTAAATCAAAACGCTGCTCCAGATACTCGTAGGCGGTATAGACCTTTAAGCGATGAAATATAGGCACAAAGGTGATGCACAAGACAATCATTGCCAGGGGCAAACCAAAATAGAACTGTACAAAACTCATTCCGGTAGAGTAAGCCAGGCCGGGTGCAGAAAGAAAAGTAATGGCACTGGCTTGTGTAGCCATCACCGAAAGGCAAACGCTATACCAGGGCATACTTTGATTGCCCAGCAGATACCCCTGGATGTTTTGAGCACCACGGCTCTTGTACACCCCATAAACCACAATGGCCAATAAGGTACAGATCAGTACTGCCCAGTCGAGGTTACTCATTCAAAGTATTTTGTAAAAAGGTAAAACAAAAGGATAAGTACCCCCAACCAGAGAATCAGCAGCCGGTAAAACTGCTGCCAGCTTTTTACAAAGGGCGGCAGTTCGGGGTCTTTTTGGGGATCCTTCATTATTTGGTATTTTGGTTTGAAATTAAATTGACCAGCAATCGGTATGCTCCTGGTACACCTGCAGGAAGTTCACGGTAAAAGACCAGACCGGAATAGACGTATTTGCCTTTACCATAACTGGCCACCAGCAGAGATCCGTTGGAGGGATTTTCTCCGGTGTCGTTCATAGACAGTACTACGGTATATTTGGGATCGATATCTGTGGCAAAATAAATACCACGCTCCTGCACCCAGCCGTCAAAGTCTTTGGCGGTGATTTTATTCGGATAGTTGAGCACCTGGTGCTCTGGTGCAAGGAAAGTGACTTTAGCATCTTCTTCGGTAACCCGGTCTCTTGTGAGCTTAAAAGGATATGGCCCCAGGTCGTTGATCTTCAAAGGACTGTTTACATTGTACTGGATCATCAATGTACCTCCTGTTTCTACATATTTGAGCAGTTTAGGCTGCATAGCTTTTACCTGGTCATTGATGTTGTACAGCCGTACTCCGGTAATGATGGCGTCAAAGCCGGAAAGATCGGTATTGAGCACTTCATGATCAGAGAGCAGCGTCACTTCATAGCCAATCTGTTTTAAAGACTGAGGAATCAGATCGCCCGCTCCGGCAATATAGCCAATCTTTTTACCAGAGATCTTCAGATCTACTTGCTCTACACGGGCTTCGGCTAAGGGAAATAAGGTTTGTACGGGAATATGATCGTAATTGATGATGTGCAAGCCCCGGTTAAAGGTTTGCCCGCCGGTTTGTATTTTTAAAGAAAGTGTACCGCTTCCAGTAGATCCTGCTGGGGTAACGGTGAAATTAACGAGTTCCTGATCACCTTTTGCGGCCAGGTTGAAGTCGATCTTCTCTGGCGACACTTTCCATCCTCCGGGAACCACTGGAATCAGGGTGCCCTGGCTCCCATCTTTAAAGCTGTTGAGTTGTACAGCAAAATTCCGGGGCTGGTTGCCATTAAACACATAGGCTTTTTCTGCCAGGGTAGCGGTAACCGGAGGGGCAATCACCAATGGCTGATAAATTTCTCCTTTTACCGGATCGGTGTATTTATAGACTACCGGCCGGTCGAAGCTGATGATTTTTCCTTCGATATTAAAATTGAAGGTGATCTTTGGCAAGTTGGGGTTTTCAGGGTAGCCAATTAGTAAGGGGTCGTTAATGGTATAGGTGCCAATGGCGTGTTTCTCTGCCAGCCAATAGGGTTGCGATAGCTGATCTGCAGAAATTTTGCTCTGTATATTAATGATCTGATTGCTCTGGGCTGCTGGTGGCGGGGCCACTAAATCTGACACCTCGGAAAGTACGATGGAATTTCCCGGACGGATGAGGATTTGCGAATTCACAGGAATGGATTCTTTTAAGGCATATTGAGCTTGCTTAGCATAGCTTTCGAACCAAAGCCCTGAAGCAGCGACCAGAAGTTCTTTGATCTTTTTTATCTTTTCTGTTTTCCAATAGTCGTCTGATAATTTTTCAGCTGCTGTAAGGATTCTGACCAGGGCTGGTACAGATTTGGAAGGATCGGTAAGCTGGTAAGCCGCATTGGCTTCCTGGATCAGGCGACTGATCTCCTGCCCGTCTTTAACACGTGTCCAGGTTTGGTCTATACCTTCAAAAAGATCCTGTTTAGCCGCGGCACCAGCCACCGGGCTAAAATATTCTATGGCCGGCCCGCGCTGTTTAGCGGAGCCAAAGCCCTGGCTCTTATGGTTGGATCTGCTTTCGGCTGCAATTTCTCCATAACCTTTGCCTAGTAGCGGGTTAAAACTGCCTACATCTATTTTAAGCTGGTCATCAGCAGTGGTATTGTTGCCCCCGAAATTGAAGGTATTCCAAACCAGGCGTTTGGCCTGCCAGATCTTTACATATTTAAGTTGTTCGGGAAATTGTTTTGGATCGGCAGCAGCACTGAAGGCTTCACGGGCAAGAATAGCAGAAGCAGAATGATGTCCATGTCCCGCTCTTGCATCTTCAGGGAAACGGGTAATAATTACATCTGGTCTGAATTTACGGATCACCCAGACCACATCGCCCAGGATTTGCTGTTTGCCCCATATTTTAAAACTTTCTTCAGGGTTCTTTGAAAAGCCAAAATCATTGGCTCTGGTAAAAAACTGTTCTGCGCCGTCGGTGCGTCTTGCAGCCAGGAGTTCCTGTGTACGGATCAGACCGAGCAAATCGGCTTGTTCATTTCCGATCAGGTTCTGCCCTCCGTCTCCCCTGGTGAGAGACAGATAGCCGGTCCTCAACTTACGGCCTTTGGCCAGGTAAGCCAGCAGGCGGGTGTTTTCATCATCGGGGTGTGCGGCAATATATAAAACACTGCCCACCACATTCAGGGCTTCGAGCCCTTGCTTGATCTCGCCCGCAGGGAGTTGAGTAGAGGTTTGTGCTTTAAGAAAAAACGGGGTTGCAAAAATAAGCAGCAATAAAGAAGCCCTAAGTTTCATATGTATAAGTTAATTTCCGAAATTAATCAATACCTATGAAACTTAGGGCTCCCTTCAAATATTTTACAAGAGAATTTTACTGCTGATTTCTTTGTCTATGGTAATAAATCCAGGATACTTGATGATTGCTCCTGCAACTTTAATGCTTGGTCTGATCTTTAAGGTAACAATTCCCTTTTTTTCCGGTCCTCCATTCCTGGCTTTTAAAAAGCCGGTGATGCTTTCCATGGTCTTGCTGTTGGAGATAAAAGGATAGATATTGGCGGTCATATTTACCGGCACTACAGTCGATTGTCCGGAGTTTACTTCTACACTTTGATTTACAAAACCATTGGAAATCTCTTCCTGGTTGATCAGGATCTTATATTCAAATTCATTGATGGAGGCATCGCTGGAAGTTGGATTGGTGATCTCAAGGTTCAGTTTGGCCCTTAGGGGGATATCCCGTCTCAAAAGTCCAAGTGCCAGGCCGGGCAAGCTTCCAATGTTAATGTTCTGATCGCTGATCAGGCTTTTAATGTCTGTTCCAGCAATGGAGATCTGGTCGGCGGATACGATCCTGTAGGTGCATTTTTCAAGTGCTTTGATCTGCTGGGCTTGTTTATTGAGGCCACATCCGGATATAGATATAGTGATTGCCATCAGGCAAAATAATGCGAGTTTCTTCATAATGCTATAACGGCTAATTTTTAGAAATGATATGTTTGGATAAATTAACGTCTTCTGCCTGGTTTTTTACCGATCAGGGCATCTACGCTGTATCTGCCTGCGCCCGAAAACAGCAGGAATATATACACGATCAGGTAGTGACAGGCAAGTTCTTTTTTGGCGAAGGCATCGGGTGCATGTATAATGAAAATGGCAACAACCATGGTAACGATTAAGGGAATCACTGCCAGACGGGTTGCCAGACCAAACAGCAACAGCACTGAACAGCCTACTTCTGCAAAGACGGTGAGGAAGAAAGAAAGTTTTTCGCCCAGCCCCAAAGGGTCTCCAAACTGAATTGGGGCACCGCTAAGTACTGGATTTATTTTACTCAGACCATGGGTCAGCATAAAGGCGGCTATACCTATTCTCAGGAGTAAAAGTGCAAAATCAAGGCTTTGGTGATTGTAGTTGGTGTTAAAAATTCTCCTCATTCTTCAGTTTATGTTAAAGGTATGAGTTGTAAATATATTATTTTTTGTGCTTAATCAACAAGAGCTTTGGTAAATCCAGCCATGGCATCTTGTACAATCATCTTTTTGGTGACGTCTGGTTTTCCGCTTTCAATCATTTGTATGGATACCAATCCATGCAGAATGGACCAGTAGGTGTGGAATTTCAGGAAGTAATCGGCTTCTGGATTTTTGCTGCCTGCAATGGCTTCTTTTATAGTGGAGATCATCAGCGCCGTCATTTCCTGCAGTTCAGGAACTTTTTTGACGGTATCGCAAGCGGGAATGCCCAGGCCAAACATGAGTTGGTAATATTCTTTATTGTCGAAGGCGAAGTCCCAGTAGGCATCGCCCATAGCTGCAAGCTGCTGTGCAGGGTCTGTATGTGCTGTTTTGACTTCCCTCAGGGTTTCGGCCAGCTTTTCAAAGCCTTCTTTGGTAAATTCGAGCAGAATGGCTTCTTTGTTTTCGAAATGGTTATAGATCACAGGGATGCTGTATTCTATGGCATCTGCAATTTTGCGGATAGACAGGGATTGCCAGCCGTCCGTGATCACCAGCTGCCAGGCAGCCTCCAGGATTCCTATCCTGATACTTTCTTTGTGACGTAGTTTGCGTTCGGCGATTCCCATGCTTATTATTTTAGTTAACAGTGTTAGCAAAAATAAGTCTATTCATCAGATAAAAGAAATGATCTGCTGCAATCTGACTTTAGCTTAACAAAAAAGCTGTTTATGGCCTATGTATGGATATATCTAAAGGTTAAATTGATCCTTGGTGCCGACGCTCGGGCGAGCTTTGGTAAACGGTGTTCCCAGATTCTTTGGGTATCGCCACGCATTAGCAGCAGGCTGCCATGCTCAAGTTCAACGGAAATGACGGGGAGCTTTTCCTTGTAGTTCCGGAACTGAAAGATACGCTGGGCTCCAAAACTGACTGATGCAATGATGGGGTATTCGCCAAGTTCTTTTTCATTGTCTCTGTGCCAGCCCATGCTGTCTTTTTCATCACGGTAGTAATTGAGCAGGCAGGCATTAAAGGGGGCATTACATTTCTCTTCCACTTTTTGTTTGATCTCTTTTAGTGCGGCCGTCCACATAGTGGCTTGCATGGTTAGCCCGGAGTAGGTATAGTTAATTTCCGGTCCTCCGTAAAAAGCGGTTAGCCTGGGTTGCATCACTGTTTTTCCGAACATCTTAATGGGTTCCTGCTTCCAGAGGACTTCCTTTATTAAAGTGTCTAAATAGTTGTCACTGTCATCTTTTGGAAAGAAATCCGGGAAGAAAAGCACTTCTGAAGGATGAGTAAGTACGTTGACATGTTCGCCGTAAACGAAAGGATCCATATTGAGCTGTTGAGTATTCAAAGTTACATGCTTTATTCCGGATTTCATGTGGATGCCGGATATGGTGCCTGATCTGAAGAATATGCAGGTTGCTTAGTTGAAAGGGTATGCATGTTGCTTATTTTAAAAAAAAGAACACGCTGCTCGAATGCTGCTTAAGCTTAAGCAGCCTTGAAGAAGATGTGCCAAAATTTTCACACCAGACAAGCCCTGCCAATTTTCACACCAGACGAGCCTACCCAAAATCTCAAATAAAGAATTACTTTTCAACCAATACAGGTAAACTAAAGTAAAAGATGACATGATGCCCTTCTACCCTGACTTTTAAGATGCCTTTGTTTGCGGCAATGTACTCCCTGGCCAGAAGCAAGCCAAGCCCTACGCCACTCTCCTTTGCCGTTCCACGGGTAGAAAGATGATTGTTTTCTTTCAGCAAATTCTCCAGCTGGAGTTCAGAAACACCCGCTGTTACATTGTCTACTGTGACATAGACCCCATCTTCACCATTGCTCAGATCCAATGTAATTTGCTGTCCAATCGGAGTGAATTTAATCGCATTATCCATCAGGTTCCTTAAAACCAGTTGAATTTGGTTTTCATCGGCAAACACCGGACAGGTACCATCTGCCTGCAGGACCAGTTCCAGCCTTTTACTCTTTGCCAGAGGTCCATACACCAGCATCAATCCTTCGGCCATTTCTTTCAGATCGAAAGATACCGGATCACTACTCACCGAATCCATTTGGCTTTTAGCCCAGTAGAGCAGGTTATCCAGGGTATGGTAGATCTGGTCTATATTCTCCCTGCTGCTGTTGAGGAGCATCTTCAGTTCATTCAATTCCAGCAGGTCCATATCCGTTAAGAAAAAGATGCTTTTTAAACTGTTAAAAGGACTGCGCAAGTCATGCGCAATGATAGAAAACAAGCGGTCCTTAACCGCATTGGAAGCTTCCAGGGTTCTTACCGCCTCCAGATACCGTTCTGTTCGCTGTTTGACCACAACTTCCAGCCTGGCCTGTTCTGAGATGATCAGCTCCATATTTTCCTTTTGGGCAGCAATCTTATCGCGGCGCAACGTATTATAATGATCAGCAAGACCAAAAGCCAGGAAAAGCAGTTCGAAAGTAAAACCCATAGGTCCTACTTCGAAAGACCAGTCGTGATAAGGAAGCAGTTCCAGCCGGGTCAGGAACAAGTAAATCAAGGCAATACAGATAAAAGACCAGGCCAGCAAGAAATAAACGGCAGGCCGGTGTCCATTAAGGAGGGCCTTAAACCCAACCAGCCATAAAAGTAAACCGGTGGTTAGGAAAAGTACATTTACAGACCTGGAAATCATCAGCTTACCACCAAATATACCAATAATTAAAATCACCAGCCAGCCGATAATTAATGTATTAAATATCCATAAATAGCCTTTCAGTCTGGTTTTCGCACTTAGAAATTCTTTAGAAAAGTAAATCACCGATATACAGGCCAGACTGGCAAACAAATGGGGATAAAGATTGAGAAATATCCTGGTTGAATTTCCAAAAATATAGCTATACCCCCGGGTATATAAAATCATGTATCCAAATATACCAGCAACATAAAGCGCATAATACAGGTACATTTTGTCCTTAAGACCAAAATAAAGAAAAAGGTTAAACAGCATCAGGGTGAGCAATACACCGATATAGAACAGTTCAAAGCGTGTTTTCGAATTGAATCCTTTTAATAAGGTTTCGGCTGTACCAACCTTCAGGGCCAGCAACATCATATTGTTGGATTTTACCCGCAGATAGACTGTTTGTACAATGGAACCGGTATCCGGATCGGGCAAACTGAACACAAAATTCTTACCCGAAATAACATCTTCGCTCGAAGGATACAAACTCCCCCCATGAAGGTGTTCTGTTCTACCACCGGGTAATGTGGCATAAAGATCAATATCTTCGATATTGGGAACATCAATGACCAGAAAACTATTGCGTTCGGGAATGTTTTTATAACTGAATTTGATCCAGAAAGCCGAAGTACTGGTCCCCAGATCCAGAATCTCGTTTTTGGACCGCCGAAATTTGCCGGCACTGTCCATTACTTTAATCTCCTGAAGGGTCATTTTAGCTGGCTTATCCTGAAAATAGCTCAGGTTCCTGCCGATATTATAATAACCGGAACTTTGCAAATCAAGCACTTGCGATGAAGCCAGGAGAGGGAGCGCAATGAAAAAAAGAAAATGCACCAGCAGGTACCTCATAGAATACAGAACTTATTGACCTAATTTAAGGATTTTCCCTGTACTTTAAATCATAAGTAATGCAGAATTATTTTTTAACTCCCCTGTACTGTTCGGTTACAGGGAAGTTAAGGGCTATATTTTGTGTGTTTTAAGGCTGGAATAAAAGTGGTTCGTTTAGTGTAGAGATTTTATTATGGTTGTTTTTAAGCAGATCAAAAACCTGAATCTCATTTGTCCCCTTTTTTAGCCAGCAAGCAGGAACATAAATAGTCTGCGTAGGACCAATTTCCCAGTATTTTCCGAGATGATGTCCATTTAGATAAACAAAGCCTTTTCCAAAAGAGCGGAGGTCAAGATAGGTATCTCCTGTTTCATTTAAAGTAAAAACACCCCTGGCCACAACAGGTCCATCCTGTACCATTTTTTTGGAATAACGCAGTCCTTTCATAGTAGCATAAGGCAATTTATACATTTTCCAGCCTTTGAGTTCTCTACCGTCGAGACTTACTTTTTCAGTGATTCCATGCCTGTTATCGGTTAAATAAGGTCCATAATTAATCCTTCCGTTATTTTCGACCAGGATGTCCAGCACTGCGTGTGGCGGCAGATCAGACAAATGAACAGAATCCTGTTGTAAACGCCTGTCTAACACCCCGATCTGCTTACCGTTGACATATACAATTCCATAATCTCTTAATTCCCTAATTTTCAAATTGCCGGAACGCTGTGTTCCCAGTATGGTTCTGTATAATACAAAGCCATAGGCCTGGTTCAGCTCTTCAAAACTTAAAGGATGTTCCTGTTGCACAGGCTCCCCTAAATTTTGCAGGACAGCATGGTAACTACTAAGAGAAATGGAAGGAATAGCAATAGTTTTGTGTTTTTGCGGGACCGGTGGGAGTTCAGTGCCATCGGGCAAATGTTTAGCGATAATCTTCCGGAACAAATTGAATTTGAGGGTTGGGTTGCCTGCTTCATCCAGTGGCGCATCGTAATCATAACTTGAGGTTTGCGGTAAATAAGGTTGTTTACTGTCAAAATTTGCACCGTTCATAAAGCCCCGGGTAGTTCCGCCATGAAACATATACATATTGATGGAGATTCCTGCTGCCAGAACCTGATCTAGTTTGTGTGCGGCAGTTTCGGCAGGAACGGTACGGTGCGTTTTTGTTCCCCAGCTATCGAACCAGCCGGGATACCATTCTGCAATATAATAGGGTCCTTTTCCACCATGATACTTGTTGATCAGGGCCTTCACTTCAGCCGGGTTATCCAAACCATTCACGGCAGGCAGATACCCTGGCAAATAGCCGTCAGGCATCTGCCCGGCACCGTCACAGGTAAATAATAAGGCATCAAATCCAGCTTCCCTGAAGAGTTTTCGGTTGATGTCAAGGTATTCTTTGTCATTGCTGTAAGATCCATATTCATTCTCAATCTGTACCATAATGATATTCCCGCCCTTAGTAATCTGTAATGGAGCAAGCTGTTCGGCAAGTTTAAAAATATACTTACGGTAAGCATTCAAAAATCCAGGGTCTTTACTGCGGACTTTCATATGTTTGTCCTTTAACAGCCACCAGGGATAACCGCCAAATTCCCACTCGGCACAAACATAGGGACTGGGTCTCATGACCACCCATAGTCCTTCTTCTTTGGCTATTCTGACAAATTCGGCAATATCATTATTTCCACTAAAATCGTATTGGCCCTGAACGGGTTCATGCACATTCCAGAAAACATAAGTTCCAATGGTGTTCAGGCCCATGGCTTTGGCGGCTTTCATACGTTCACGCCAGTAAGCCCTTGGAATCCTGGTACAATGCATTTCACCTGAGATCATCTGAAGGGGTTTCCCATCGAGTAAAAAAGTGGAGTCTCCAAGTGTAAAAGTATGTCTGGCTTGCTGGGCGTATCCCAAGGATATGTCTGCATAAAATAACACAATTGCCGCAAGGGCTATACGGATTTGTTTCATTATCATTATTCTACGGCTCATTATTTGGCATTATAGATATGTACCCAGTCAATCTGAAAATCTGCCGGTAGCTCGGCACTTACTGGTGTTCCTGAATGTCCTTCCAGACTTAGGATCAGGGGCCTTAGCTGGGTTACAAATTCCGGTGTCGGAGAAGCATCCCATTCCCAGTATTTCACCCCATCCAGGTAAAAACGAAGCTTTCCCTCCCTCCTTTCCAGTCCATACAGGTGAAAATCCTCATCCAGTCCGTTAGAAATATAGAATTGCTTCCAGCCAGGTACGGTATTCCCTTTTCCCCAGGGCCAGGTCAGCAGACTGCTGGCAACACGGTGGGGCACTGTTTTTGCTTCCTTGGTTTCCTGCATATCAATTTCAATATTTGGATTTTTGGCCTCTACCGGCTCATCACCAAGCCAGATGGCGGCACATACATTTGCTGCTTTTTTCACCATTCTTGCTCGAACTTCGGTATAGGTATTTCCTCCGATCTGGAATTTTGATTTCAAACAGCCGGCCGTGTACAGTTTACCTTTATAGTCCTCTCTTTTGACCATGAGTTTAGCTACTCCATTACTCACTTCTGTATTGGCATTTTTGTAGATCAGGTCTTCTGATTCTCCATTCCAGTACCATAAAGGTGCAGCACTCCATTTGCTGTCAGTGAAGCTGTCAAAATCATCGCTCCTGTCGGCGTCCAGCACCCAGTTTGCACCCTTTGGTGTAATAGAAACACTAGTGTCTTTTTTGATGGCTGTTTGGGAACTGTTGTTCTTTTTACAGGCATATAAGCCTGTAATGAGCATAAAGCTTGCTATAAGATGTAAATTTTTCATGTTTTGGTTTTATTTTTTTGATACTTCCAATAACCATCCCTTTTTAGGGGCTACGGCTATAGGCTGTGCAGGATCGAAAATTTTCGCTTCCTGGAAGCCTTCGATGTTAACGGATTGTATTTTTAAATCGCTTGTGTTCATTGTATCTGGTCCTGGCCAGCGAAATTGCGGACGGACATATTGAATGGAATCACTAAAGTTGCCAATAGCCAGCAGCAATTTATCGTGATGCGCATAAACGGATATCTTTACCTCTGGTTTATCGCTGCTGACCGGACACTCTTTGTCCCAGTAACCCAGCATCCTGGCATCCTTTATATTGAACTGGTCCCAGTATTTCCATAAAGCAGCGGGTGAACCTGCGCCCCAGGAGTGTCGTATAGAGGTGCCATAAACCATGCCGAGCCATTTATTGCCGTCGTCCTGCAGCATTTCCCCCATTACACCAAAAGGAATCCCGGAAAACTGCACCAGCCATTCATCCGGACTCATTTCGTTATATTTAAAGGATTCTCCAAACCATATCCTGTCGAGATAAGGAAAAAAAGAAGCATATTGATTGGCTGGCCCTATGGAATAATTATTATTGGAATGCAGATCGATCAGTGCCTGGGCATTATACTTTAGCAGTACCCTTCTTAGGCGTTCGATCACTTCATGGTCGTAGGCCACATCGTCGAGATAAAGGCCATCGATCTTGTCGTGCTCCAGCATCCACCTCAGTCCTTCTATATAATAATTGATCCACCTGGAAAATCCGTTGATCACAACAGAAGCGTCTGCAGTTTGATCCTTAAAGGGGCTATACCAGGCGGCCTTATAACCGGAATTTAAATGTTCCCAAAGCCATGGCGATCCTTTTCCAGGTCCAGAAGGGATAATTTCTGGACCGAGACTTTTCAGAGCGTAGATTTCGGGGGCATGATTGCTCAGTTCGCGAATGGTATAATAGAGTTTTACCTTCCTCGAGGCCTGGTGTTGTTTTTGGATATAGCCCGCCAGGGCCTCCCTTACGATAAAAGGATAATTGATATAAGGATTAAGCGTTGTATTGTGGTGTATATTAATCACATTAGCCCCTTCAGCAGCAGCCTTTTCTATGTGGAGCGGATCTCCCTGGTAATAACGCTCCGAAAAATGCTTCCTGCTGTTTATATCCTTAACCGGGGTGATCAGAATCTTTAATCCAAAACTAACCGCCTGCCGGTCAGTCAATTCAAAAGGACCAGTACAAGCCGTCATTACCATTTCTTGAACCGTTCCTTTTTCAAGGCTTATCCTTCCCATATGGTGGTTAGACCAAATGGCAGGGGGTTCAGGTTTGTAATCATTGAGTAAGGGACCACTGTACCCATCGCCCTCAAATTCCAGGTGCATACCCAGGTCTGTACTGCCGAGCCAGATGCTGTCCCATGGTCCTTTCCAATCCCAGACATAAGGCAGTGCGGGGAGGTTTCCTCCTTTTAAACCAATTCCCATAGCATAGGGTACACTTTCCTTTTTAAAGACTGCTTTAAGCTTAAGGTCGGACAGGCTAACTATTTTTGAAGTTTTTAAAGAGAACCGGTAACGTAAGGTACCATCAAATTCAAAAGTCCCCAGGCAACTGATCTGAACATCCGGAGCACTCCAGATCGTGTTCCAGGTTATCTTACCAGTTTGATCTATATAGCTTAATTGCCCTGGCCTAAAATCCAGCTTTTCTCCAGCGCTCATTGCACTAAGCGACAGGGCGGCAGCCAACAACTCACCCGATTGGCTGCTGATGTCTTGGGGTAAACCGTATTCATTGAGTTTAACCTGTTTTTGACCGGCTTTTAGCAGGTTTCCAGACCTGGTTAAAGGACCATAGGGTGCAATCGGCTGGTCACTAATGCCAAGTGTAGAGTTGAGCCACCTCAGCCTGGCATGTCTCCAGAGTTCATCATCCCCACGATCTGCAAGTACTTCACTGGTGATGTCCAATATCAGGCCAACGGATTGTCTTTTCCCGTTTTCAGCCAACACCGAGAGGCGACCGGTGTATCGCCCGGGCCGAACGTGCAAAGGGACAGAAATACCGATCCACAGGGGTTGGACATGACCTTGTTTCACCTGAATTTTAAAGTGCAGGTCTTTTCCGTCCCAGCCTTTTCCTTCCTGGTTAAAACAAGTGAGGCTGTCTTTGGAAATGCGGTAGTGGTCTTTTGCATTGATCAGATCTGAAAAATTCACCTTCAGATCTTTCAGCGTTTTTTTTGAGGCCAGCACACCCAGCTGAAGGGTATAATATTCATTCCTGCACGCTGTCCCTTTAAATACGGAAACTGGTGCTTTCCGGGCCCATTTAAACGGGATCCGGTCAGTAAGCCGAATTGGGAATGCACGGTCTTCAGGAAAGATCATAAAGTCTGCTTTCGAATGCCGGATCAGTTCCTGCTCTTCCATAGGGCTTGCGGGAAGTCCCATAGAGGTAAAAAAATCGGTCTTTTTTCTGGCCTGGAACTTGAGTACCCGGGCCGCAGGAAGTGCTTTAAAGTGCAACCTGACTTCTTTAAGCCAACCTTGGTCTGGGTGGTATTCAGGCGCAAGATAATCATTCCAGGGCGCACCATAACGGGCATCATCCGATCTTATCTTAAAATGATAGGGCAAATAATAAATCTCGTATTTCCCGGGCCCCGGGGAAGGATCAAAAGCCAGTTCTCCTTTTTCAGCGTTCAACCGGTGTATATAGACGTTTTTAACTTCTTCTCCTGTGCGGGCATAAATGATAACGATCTTTTTCAGTTCGGGTTCAGGATCGGGCCTCCGCCAGGGAAGAATTAAACGAACAGCATTAAAATTACTGCTCGTTACATCCACTATAGCCCGGTGATTTCCTCTAGCTTCGGCATTCCATGCGGAAGTTGCAATTTCATGTACAATTCCATCTGCTGTAAAAGGTTCAAACTGACTGTTTTCTCCATACTGCCCAAAGCTTTGCTGAACACAGCAAAACAGAAAACAAAGCGCAGTGAGGCAGGTAATTTTTGGCATAGCTATCCTATTTAGACAGTATAAAGGCTGTCTGATTAAAAATCTAAATAAATGAATAAACAGGTCTTCCCGGCTGATAGAGGATGCCGGGAAGAAACCCGATCAGGGGTTGACCTTAATTGTCCAGACCTGTTGATCCTGTCGGTTACCTGCTATTACTGTGTACTGAACGGGCTTTGTGAAATCCGTATACGCCCCCATAGCTGGCTTCACAATAGCTCCTTCAGAGACAACAGCGGAAGGAAACAATGACCCGAGTGTTATCCCCGGGCTTGTAAGAACAGTGATCAGGCTCTGCTTTTGATCTATCGTTACAGAACTGATCACATTTACCCCTGCTTCTGTGACCAGACGAAAAGACTGGATTTCTGTCTTTGCACTTGTTGTAGCGGGATATATTTCTTTTTTCTTACAGCTGCACAGGCAAGCCATAAAAAGTATATAGACTAAGGTTATTTTTTTCATTGAAATCTAATTTTATGTTCGTTTAAATTACCAGTCCTTATTTTGTGACAGATTACTATTGACCTGTAATTCTTCTACAGGAATTGGCCAGGTATAATATTTAGGATAGATCAGCTTTTTTGTTTCCATAGCCTGGGACGGCTGTCCAAAGTTTTCTCTTCTGTAACCATAAAAAACAGCACCGAATGGCATGGTCCTTTCAAAATCTTTCCATCGTTTATAATCCCAGTATAATTGCTGTTCTTGTATCAGTTCCACTTTACGTTCGTGTTTAATGATCTCCAGGAGTTCATCACTTCCCCCTGCGGTAACCGGTGGCATACCTGCTCTTGATCTGACATCATTGAGGTAAGGCAAGGCCTCTCCGGTATGACCAGTTGCATTTAAAGCTTCTGCATACAGTAATAAAACATCGGCATAACGAATCAAAATATAGTTGTTGGCGCTGTTGTTGTAATAGTACACCGGATTAAAATTGGAAGGTTCCACCATCTTCTTGAAAAAATAGGCATCATTATCTGCATCCGGCGAGAAAGTACGGTTTGCTGGTTTCCAGTATTCTCCGGGCTTAAGGATCGTCCCCCCCTGTGAATGAATATTGGGGTTGAAGAAAGTTTGTGCCAGGCGAGGGTCGCGGTTAGCAAATTCGTTGTTCGGATCATAACCTGGATACACACCCTCCAGAGGGCTTTTATTACTTTTTGTATCTCTGTACCGGTTCATTGCTGCGAAGCTGATTCCATATGCCTGCCAGCCTTCCTTGCATTCAAACAAATCAATATAATTCTGGTGGGCCTGAAAACCTTTCCAGCCCGGACCGGCAAAAACAGTGGTGATGGAATTGGGACTCAGGTCTTTCATAAACTGGTAGGAAAGCAGGATCTCTTTATTTTCATTTCCTTCATTTTCTTCCAGAAACAGATCACCGAAATCCCGGTTAGGGTCATTATATTTTCTAAACAGAGAGAATTGTCCGGAAGAAACCACTTTTTGCAGGGCATCGGCTGCTGTTTTGTAATATTCTGGTTTATTGTAAAATCCAGCTATATACATTGCTGCACGCGCCTTCAGTACATAAGCTGCATATTTGGTCAAATGCCCGTGTTTACTATCAGAAGAGGTTTCAGGCAATTCGTTAATGGATTTATCAAATTCCGTCATGATAAAGTTAATGATCTCTTCTAAATTGTTTTTGGCTGGCAGGGTCTCCAAAGGAATTGGAGTAGTGATCAGGGGTACTTCTCCATAGCCTTGTAGCAATCGCGTATATAAAAAGGCCCTGATTACCCTTGCCTGTCCCCTGTAATTGTCTAGTTTGCTTTGCTCCAGCTGCCCCTGGAATTTATCTACATTGGCAAAAAAGTTATTTATGTTACGGATTTTGGTATATTTTGCCTTCCAGTTATCTCTTATCCACCAATTGTCGGCGGTTAAAGAGCCATTTGTTGCAGGGAAAAATCCGGCCTCCCACGAATTTTTCAGGAAGAGCAGATCAACGAGGATATCCATATATGGAGCGCCGTCCCCTTCAAGTTCCCGAAAGGATGCATACATGCCATTAACAGCATATTCGAGATCTGATGGCGATTTATAAAAAGAATCTCCCGATAAATTGGTTAACGGTGGGGTATCCAGAAATTTCTTACAGGACACCATCATGGTTAACAACAAAACAGCATATAATAAAATTATCTTTTTCATAATGTTCAGCTTAAAATTTCAAATTCACTCCGAAAGATATTACCCTGAAATTGGGATACCAGTCGTTATTGATGTCCCTTTCCGGATCAAATCCGTCTACATAGTCAGGTGCGTAAGTAAAAAGGTTTGAAGCTGCTGCATACAAGCGCAGGCTCTGTATTTTTGATTTCTGCAACATACCGGAAGGAAATGTATATCCAATCTGCAGGTTCTTGAGCCTCAGATAAGATCCGTTTCTGATCCACCAGTCGGAGTCTGAACGGTTATGGTCGTAATTTTGCAGTATCCTGGGAAACTGGGCATTGGCATTGTGGTTTTCAGGGGTCCATCTGTCCAGGTTTACGGCCAGCGGCGAATTGTAATTTAAGAGAACGTTCCTGATATAGTCGCTGATGACCCGGTTTGTATTTCCTGCTCCCTGAAGGAACACATTGAGGTCGAAATTCTTATATTTCATACCCAGGTTCAGGCCAAACTGGGTTTTGACATAGGAATTACCAATTTTCACCTTATCAAGGTAATCAATCCGGCCATCACCATTCTGGTCCTTGTAGGCCAGATCGCCTAATCCAATCTGAGGAGGTACACCATCCAGGTTCTTATAATTCTTCAATTGTTCTTGTGAATTTATAATACCGGTAACCTGGTACCCATAAATGTCTCCAAGATCTCCTCCCGGCCTCAAACTATCGCTGAAAGGGGTTGCACGGTCTTTAAGGTCGATGATCCAGCTTTTCCAGCCGGATATAGTGAAAGAGGCGTTATAGCTCCAGTCGGCGTTGATCTGTTTGGAATGGGTTAGCATAAAATCATAGCCATGACTGCCCACTTTTCCGGCATTGGTGGTGATCCTTGAACTCGGAAGCCCGATAACTGTTGATACCGGAACACTGAGCAATATATCATTGGTCTGTTTTTTCCATAAATCAAATTCAAAGCCCAGCAAGCCCTTATAGAAACTTCCGTCCAAGCCAAGGTTATACGTGCTCGTGGTTTCCCAGGAAAGATTGGTGTTGGCCGGATTGCCCAATAGCACGCCAACCACCTGCTTATCATCAAAATTATAATAAGCCCCTGAATTCAGATTGGCATAAGATTCGTATAGCCCAACTTTCTCTGCATTTCCGAGCTGGCCATAGGAAAAGCGCAGCTTGAGCAAATCAACCGCTTTCATATTTTCCATGAATTTCTCTTTTTGCATATTCCAGCCCAGGGAGACCGAAGGGAAAAGACCCCACCTATGGTCTTTTGCAAATCGGGAAGAACCATCATACCGTGCTGTGACTTCCAGTAGATATTTGTCTTTGTAAGCGTAGTTGAGACGCGAAAAGCCTGACATAAAAGCCCAGTGGTCTGCAGAACCGTTGTTGGTTTGTGTCGCTGCATCTCCGGCGTTGAGCTCATAAAGTTCATCATTGATAAAATCCCTCCGGTAAGCTGAAATCTTATCGATCCTATAAGATTCTTGTGAGTAACCGCCCATGGCTTTAAAATAGTGATCGCCAAAGGTTTTCTCATAGGTTGCTGTGACTTGCAGGTTGTATTTATTCTCTTTATTCCAGTCTTCATTGAGGCTGTTTGGAATGTACTGAGAGACTTTCCGGGTAATAAAATCCCAGGATTCTGATTTCTTGTTATAGGCACTATTGTCTGCATAGCCACCTATAAAACTTCCCATTACATTAACGGTCAGGTTTTTTATAGGTTTGTAGTTTAGACTGCCCGTAACATTGTACTGGGTTAAATTATTGGATACAGGCCCGTATTGTTCAATCACCGAGACTGGGTTAAATGTAGAGGTCAGGTAATTTCCGTTGGCAAACATCTGTCCGCCCCAGTGTCCGTCTGAAAATCTGACAGGCGAGGTAGCTGATGCCCGTAAGGCCTGGTTAAAAAGCCCTGTGGCCCAGTTCGCGTCCCGGTTTGTACGAAGGTAGGAAGCCAGCATCTGCAGCTCAAGTTTGTCGGAAATTTTACTGGTCACATTGGAACGGAGGTTGATCCTGTGGTAGTGGTCAATCGTTTTTACCGAACCTTTCTGATACAGGTATTCTCCGGAGAGAAAATACCTTCCGATAGCACTGTTTCCGCTTGCACTCAGGTAATTATTGGAAATTAAAGCATTCTTTTGGGTGATCTCATCCAGCCAGTTCGTATTGGCATGCATATCCGGATCTGTACCATCCTGGAACAATCTTAAATCATCGTCAGAATAAACCTTTGTTTTTCCTTCATTGGTGGCTGCTTCATTCAATAGGGTTGCATATTCAAAGGCATTGATCGTTTTTGGAAAAGTGGTGGGCGACTGAAAGCCAGCATAGGTATTGAAATTGATTTCGGCCTTATCCATTTTTCCGCCTTTCTTCGTTGTAACCAAAATAACCCCATTGGCTGCCCGGGCTCCATAAATGGAAGCAGCAGCAGCATCTTTTAAGACAGAGATGCTTTCAATATCTCCGGGCGCCAAAGTCCCGAGATTTCCCCCAGGCACACCATCAATCAGTACCAGGGGATCAGAAGAAGCCCCGTCTATGGTTCCTATCCCTCTGACAATGATAGAAGGTGAGGAACCAGGCTCGCCAGAAGTTTCACTAATGGTCATACCCGGTACCCGCCCGGCAAGGGAAGAAATGATATTTGGCCGGGGATTGTTTTCCAGATCTTGCATTTTTACAGTAGAAACAGCAGCGGTCAGACTGGATTTCTTTTGGGTACCGTAGCCTACGACAACCACTTCATTCATCGCATTGACTTCTTCCTCCAATGTCACACTGATCACCGGACCAGCAGATAGGGGGACTTCTTTAACAATATAACCAATATAGCTGAAGACCAGGCTTCCTCTTTGATCAGGCACTTTCAGCGAGAAATTTCCGTTCCCATCTGTGCTGACGGCAACGGAGGTTCCCTTTAACCTTACGCTCACCCCCGACAGCGGTTGCCCTGTATGGTCAGAAACAGTTCCTTTGATAAGAATTTGTTCATTGAGCAACCCATTCTGGTCTTTCCAGGTGGTAATCTGCTTTGGTTTGACTACAATGGTCTTTTCTTTAATGATATAGCTTAGGTTCTGGTACTGAAAGCATTTGGCCAATACCTCTTCCAGAGTGCCATTCGTAACGTTTATGGTCACCGGATGGGCATCATGGATGAGCTCATCTGCATATAATATTTTATACTCTGTCTGGTTTTGAATCTTCTTCAGTATCTGGCCCAGAGGCGTATTCCTTTCTGAAAGGCTGATTCTTTGACCATAGCTGGCATTACTGATTTGTAAAAAAACAGTCACCAGCATTATAAATGTCAGTTTTATCCGCATTAATATTTTTCTTTTTATATCCCTGTCGGCGCAAAGGTGCCGGCATTTTTTCCATACAGGAGATAAATTAAAGCTGTAGCCCTGCATTACAGGGGGCGAAGCATAAAATTTCATATATTTGGTTGTTTGGGTTTGTCTATTTGGTTTCTTGACTTATATAGGGCGTACCCGGACAATAGTCCCGATGAGCGTCGGGATCTGATCCGGTGGCGTGAGCGCGCCCCCGGATTTCTTCCGGTCTCTTACTGCAGTGAACGTGCTGAAAGAAAGAGAGAAATTTTGTAAAATTACTTCATGACCAGGATCCTCCTCCCTTCAAGTTTAAAATGAACCAATCCTGTTAATTCAAGCATATTCAATACCTCAGTTACATTTTTGTACCTGGAGATTGTTCCTGTAAATTTCTTATCAGTGAGGTTATCCTTAAAGATAACTTCTACAGCATACCAGCGGCTGATACTCCGCATGATGCTCCCCATATCTTCACTATTGAAAACGAAATCACCATTGACCCAGGCTATAGCAGAGCCTGTATCTGCTGATCTAACATTCAGCGCATGCCGGGCATCTAGCACTGCCTGCTGACCGGGAACAATTTGCACACTCTGTTGTCCGGCACTAACTTTCACAGAACCTTCTATAAGTGTAGTTCGAATATCTGCTTCATCTTTATAGGCCTTTATGTTAAAGTGGGTACCCAAAACTTCCACTGTTTGACGGCCCGTATAGACCTGAAATGGATTGGATTTGTTTTTGGCCACCTGGAAATACCCCTCCCCTTTTAATTCTACTTTACGCCCGCCTTTATTTGGGAAAGTTGCCGGATATTTAAGGGAAGACAGTGCATTTAACCACACATGGGAACCATCTGAAAGGATTACCTGGTATTCTCCGCCTGAAGGTGTTTCAATGGTGTTCAACCCAGATGTATTTCCGGTATTTGTTTCCGGGCCGGAAGAGATATCATAAACCAGTTCTCCATGATCAGTGGTACTGATACGGATTCCTGACTGTCTGGCGATTTCTCCTTTATTAGATTGATCTAAAATAATCTTATGACCGTTGGCCAGTGTAAGTACCGCCTTGTTGCTTCCCGCGTGGATCACCACGCTTTGATCGGCTTTTACAACGGCCTGTTCTCTGAACCGGATAAAATATATACCTGCACTTATCGCCAGGAGCAGTATAGCGGCAGAAATATATCTGTACAGGTTAAATGTACGTTTACGGTTTTTATATTTCCTCACATTGTCTATCAGGGATTGAAAGATGAGATTTTCAGTGTTTGTTTCTTCACCCATTAATTTGCTGTCCCAAACGGCATGTCTCTTTAAAAGCTGTCCATAGATCTGGTCAAACTTTTTCCGCTCTTCTTCTGTCGCGGTTTTATCCAAACATTTTATTGCGAGTTCCCGAAATTCCTGATCAATTGCAGAGGTGTCCATACAGATACGTCTTATCAAAGGGACTTAGCCCCCAAAAAAATAAAATATTTTTTCACTTACAGATCAGTGGTAGCATTACGGCTATCCAGAATACATGATCTCCCATAGATTTACGAAGATGTCTAAGTGCTATGGTCATCTGGTTTTCAACGGTTTTAACACTAATTCCCATACGCTCTGCGATCTCTTTATTACTGAGGTACTCTTTTCTGCTCAGCAAAAAAACCTCCTGGCAGCGTTTAGGCAAAGAAGAAAGGTTCAGATCAACCAGCTGATTAATATCATTTTCCGCAAGCCTGTCTTTGAGTTCTTCCATACCTGCCAGTCTTTCAAGCTCACCGGGTTCAACAAAGACTTTGCGGTTGCCTGCAGATTTGATATAAGTAAGAACTTTATATCTGACCGCAGTAAAAAGATAGGACTTCAGAGACTCAATAACAACATCATTTTTGCGCATCCACATCTGAAGGATAACATCCTGCACAATATCCTGACATTGTGCATCATCCCTGATAATACTATATGCGGAGAGATATAATCTCTTCCAGTACTTCGCATAGATATGTTTCAAAGCAGCCTGCTCATCGTGCTTTAACAAGCTGATCAAATTCTGGTCACTATATATTTCCTGCTGTAACACCATTTTTACTGAACGAATCTATACAAATAAACAGGAATTCAAAAATACTTGACTTTTTTAATGAAAATTATCTGACACGCACTTTTCCAGGTTTCCTTTTCAAAAAAAAAGGGCGGTAAATACCGCCTCTTTTTTAACTCAACGATCTCTGTTTTTTACGCTGAAGGAACAATATAAATGGCTTGGTTCTTTACAACAGACAGTTTTATTTTTCCATTTTTCAACGAAATTCGTCTGGATAGCAATACCGGGCCGTTTATAGTGATCTCATATAGATCTGCAAATTTTACTTTTTGCCAGTTCAGTGGCAAAACCCATTGCTTATGCTCATATCCGGATTCGCTGTAGGCAATAATTCTATTTTTTTCCCATAAAGCAGGAACAAAAAGATCATTATTGTCCCTTAACATCAATTCGCCCTGCTTGATAAGGTGGTGACCTTTCTGGTTAAATGCTTTGATACCTTCCGAATAAAGCAATGTATCTCCCTGTAGAGCAATCCTGCTGTGCTGGCTTAAGTAAAACCAGGGCAGGGTTGTTCTACAAAATTGTTCTTTAAAACCCGGAAGGTTTTCCTTGTCCTGAACAAAAATCTCTTCTCCGTGCATACTTGATCCAAACCTGAAATCCCCGTCTCCTTTACGATCAGTACGCCCTCTGGCAGAAAGACATTCAGGCGTGTTCATTTGAAATCCAATATCAGCTGGATACCACCATGACATGGGTTGCAATCCATAGAAGCCCTCTCCCGGAGGATGCGCCCAAAACAATCCTTCACCTGTAACATCGAATCCTTTTGCCCTCCAGTACCTGAATATTTTATGCTGTGTTTCGGCCTCTTTGAAAATGTCGATTCCACCATTTTCTTTTTTGGCATGCCATGGACTGAGTGTAGGCTGAAATTCCGTTTTCGATACAAAAGCATCAATATGAATGGTATGGCCGATCTTTAATTCTGGAATCATCTCCACCAATCTGTCAATTCTGCGCTGCGCAAGGCCTTCAGCCCATTCCCGTGTATAACTCACATTATACAGACTATCACCTTTAATTTGGATACTGCTGCTCAATACCCGCCCATTGATGTCTCTGGCCAGAACATCTTTTTTCAAATATTCATTCCACAACGGACTACTTTTATAGGCATCCGCCATATTGATGTGCAAGCTCACTGTAGTATGATATTTTCGTCCTTCGCGGATAAGCCAGTTCAGACTCTCCAGAGCAGTCTTGTCCTGTTTGCGTTTAAGCCTGGGATTGACTTCATCCCAGGCTGGATAAAGATGGTCGTGGCCACCTTTCTGCCATCCAACCAGGTAAATGATTTTAGGAATGCCCATGGTCAGATTATCCGTTTTCCGGATCACATCAAATGCCTGTTCAAAGGTGCAAATTACATCATGCGCGTTCTGAAACAACGGTTCTTTTTCAAGACGTTCTACAGGTTCGCCTTCCATACCCATCATCAGTTTCATAACCAGTATTTGATGGTATTCCCGGTAGTATGGTCTAACAACAATATCTGTACTTGCTGTAAATACTTGTGTATTCCTTTTGACTGTTACAGTGATGGTTGCAAGCCCTCCTTCACCAGCAAAGGCCTGATCACCTTTAAGGACCAGAACAGGCAGCGCATCACTTGAAAGTTTACTCTTCACCATAAAGCTGATTTCTGAAGGGTTGAGTTTTACCTGCTGTCCATTTTTGTCTACGGCAGAGACAGATAGCTTTGCAAATTCTCCAGGATGCAAGAGGGGATTAAGTACTTTTTTATCTGAATAAAGTGATATGGACTTCAATTGAACCTCTGATGCTCTGGTATAAAGTGTCATAGACACCAGCACTATAAAGAGGGTATAAATGATTGTTCTGTTCATCTAAAACGTGTTTGTTGAGTTTTTAATATTTTCTTATTTTTTTAAGGAAGGTATGACTCTAATTAATACAACTCCCCTGGTCGGTACCATTGCGGTATACTCGCGCGCTGCAGTTCCAATATTTTTTTGACGCCATATATCCCGTATGTTCATGCTTGAATCGGGCAGACCGGCTTCCTTCCATTTTACAGTGACTCTTTCCTGTGTTTCTCCTTTATTACATAAACCAATAGCCCTGCTCCCATCTTCAAGTTCTTTAACAAGGACAAAAGTATTTTCCGTTTTAGAAACAACTGATGCGCATTTCCCAAGTAAATCCTGATCAACATCAATCACTTCAGCATTACAAAGAACATTCAGGCTGAAATCATTCAGCTTGGTCAGATCTCCGCTATAGAACAAGGGTGCGGCCAGCAATGCCCATAAAGACATAAAGGAGTATTGTTCTACCGGACTTAATCTGGTCAGTTCGGGGAGGCCCATTCCATTTGTGTTGCCGACATATCCAATCTGTATATAATCCGGGTCACTCCAGGCCCCTGGCCTTGTCCATTTTCCATGTACAGCATTTTTAAGCGCGACTTCAAAGAACTGGTTAAGTTCCGGCCCAAGGTCAGCCCCCGTACGCCAGGAATTTCCGGCTTCGCTTCCCCAGACCCAAACATCATTTCTGCCATACTGACATAGGTTAAAAGAGATGTCACGGCTCTGGCTTTTAAGCATGTAACCCATCTTAAGATACGGCGCCTTCATCAATTGATCCGAGGTAATTCCGGGAAGGCTATCCCTGATTTTTTTTTCCAGGTATTCATAAGAACAATAATCATATTTCAGGAAGTCAAAACCCCATTTTGCAAATTGCAGGGCATCTGCAGCCTCATGGCCATAGCTCCCGGTAAAGCCAGCACAGGTGGTTGGCCCTGGCGAAGTGTAAATTCCAGCTTTCAATCCTTTTCCATGAATGTAATTGGTTAGCGATCTCATGTCTGGAAAATAGGAATTAGGAAGTATGTTTCCGATGGCATCCCGTGCCCGGCCCACCCGACCGAGATCCTTGTGGTGCTGTGCATTCATCCAGCAGTCGTCAATATTAATATACTGATACCCAGCATCAGCCATACCACTGCTTACCAGGTGATCGGCTGCCTCGCGCATCATTTGATCGGTGATGCGTTCATAATGAGCATACCAGTTGTTCCAGCCCATTGGCGGACTGAGATTGATCTGGTCTCCGCATTTAATCTCCAATATCCGGGTATCTTTGCCATAACGGCTCTTTCCTGAAAGTTTAACCCTGTAAGTTCCTTTTTTCTGGATCTGACCGGTAATGATTCCGGTTTCTTTATGGATACGAAGTCCCTGTGGTAAGCCTCGCGCAGAAAAGCTGATCGGTCTTATACCAGTTGCAGGAATGCGGTAAAGGAAAGGATGACCGGGACGGCAGCCGTAGATCTTTGGACCATTGATTTTAGGTACCGGGCCCGGTTTAGGTGTTAGGATCTCTGCTTCCTGACCTGCAGCTCCAATAGCTGCAGGTATTTTTGTTCCTTTAACATAGATCGTATCCTTCATTTTTGCTAAGGGTTCCTGTGCACTTGATCGCAAAGCGATTCCCGTAGAACAAAACAAAAGAAGGTAAAAGACAGGGAGGTAAGTTTTATGTTTGATCTTATTCATGGTATTAAAAATTAATAACCTGGGTTTTGACCTACATCAGCTCCATGGTTTCGGAAATAGTCGACCTCTGATTGTGGAAATGGCCAGAGATAGTTATTGGCTTGAAATACATATTTAGTCGGTGCTTGATCCAGTCCTACTGCATTGATCTTCTGATCGGCTATTTTCCACCTTTTCAAATCCATTAAGCGTTGTCCTTCAAAAGCAAATTCAATCCTTCTTTCATGCCGTATCTTTTCTCTGAGCCCAGACTGAGATTGTGCAGAAGGATCACTTTCTGCCGTTGGCATTCCGCTTCTTGACCTGACCAGGTCAATAGCCTTATAAACATCGGCACCAGGACCGGCTGCTTCATTTTGTGCTTCTGCAAAAGTAAGCAGTACGTCTGCATACCGCAGGAGCACAACATCATTCTGACAATGACTGCCTAAATCTGTACTGTTTTTATCAGCATCTATATATTTTCTAAGATTATACTTAAGTGGCGGGGTAAGTAAAGGAATTCTCGGACTCCAGTCAGGATAGCCTTCACCTCCAAAACCATAGGAAGAGCCAGGTACCATAATTGTCTGATTTAATCTTGGATCTCTTTTGTCGTATGGAGATGCCGGATTATACACCGCAGATTTTCCTATAGGCAAACCATCTGCTCCTTCATAATCATCTACCATATTTTGGAAAGGCAAAACACTCATCCACCAGCCATATCTGACGGCACTGTTGTTCTCAAAGTTTGGGCTGAGGTATTTTACTGAAAACATAATTTCAGTGTTATCTGTCCCCTGCCCTGCGTCCTGAAAAATTTTATCATACCGGGGATACAGATGAAATTTGTTGTTTTGAATAATAAGTTGTGCACTGGCAGCAGCATCAGCATACTTCTGGTTATAGAGTTGTATTTTAGCCTTGAGCAGTATTGCTGCCGCTTTTACAACATGTCCATCGGTATACACAGCATCTGGAAGATATGAAATTGCCCAGTCCAGATCGCCAAGAATTTGCGTAACTACTGCTTCTTTAGAAGATTTTTTAATCAGGGGATCCGTTACAGAATAAGGATGCAAAATTAAAGGAATACCACCATAAAACTCAGAGAGATGGAAATAATAAAAGGAACGCAAAAACAAAACTTCTGCTTTCCAACTGTTCTTCTGATCGGTAGATGAAGGCACTTTATCTACGTTGTCCAGAAAATAGTTGCAGGTAGCAATTTTACCATAGGTATCGTTATAAAGGTCAGCGACCAATCCACCGGTAGACGGACTAATTGGTCCTGTCATCGCACTTTTGGCATTTACAGCATTATTCCAGTCCCAGGCATTATCAGAATAGCAATCCCAAAGTGGGTAAGTATCCATATTGAATCTGCTCCCGAGCAATGTATTATAGCAACCTGTAAGGGCCATTGTGGCATCTTTTTCTGTTTTCCAGAAAGTACCAGCAGACAAGGCATCATGCGGACTAAGATCAAGAAAGTTTTTTTTACAGGAAGAAAGACCTGCTACAAGCAGCAGACATAATATATATATATTATAATTTATTTTTTTCATCATCAATATTTTTAAAATGCTAAAACTGAATATTTAACCCGAATGTCAGTGAACGCATTAATGGATAAGTGTATGCCCCGCCATTAGACGGATTTTCCGGATCGCCAAACTCATACTTGGTGATCGTAAAAAGATTTTGTGCATTAAGAAAGACCCGTACTTTCTGCATAGCCGCGCGTCTGGTTAATGCCGCAGGTATAGTATACCCAATGGTTATATTCTTTACCCTTAAATAAGAGACGTCTTTTAACCAGAAGGTACTCGCCTGCCTGGTAGATCCTCCATTTGGGCCATAATAATAATCCATGATGGGCTTAACCGTGGAATGGTTCTCTGGTGTCCATGAATCCTGCCACCAGGTTAACGGAGCGGTGCCTCCTCCAAAAGGCATCAGAGTACTGTATTCACCCGTAACTAAAGCTTTCCTGCCTTGTTCTCCTTGCAAAAAGAGAGAGAAGTCAAATCCTTTCCAATTGGCATAGATATTTAAGCCATAGTAATAGTTCGGATTAATTCCGTCAACATCAACCCGGTCATCGGCGTTTACCTTACCATCACCGTTTACATCTTTGATCTTCACATCGCCGGGATGTTCCACCCATGGGGTTTTTGGTCCGTTGTCGATCTCTGCCTGTGACTGGTAAATGCCATCTGCCTGATAAGTGAAATAACGGTTCATTTCATAACCTTCTTTCATAAAAGTATTTCCATTATAGGCCGGTGCGCCGAAATTCCTTAATTTGTTTCTTTGTCTGGTAATATTGCCTTCAAGTCCGTAGGTAAGCTCACCAATTTTCCCCCTGTGTCCGATGATCAGCTCAATACCTTTATTGTCTACGATGCCCTGGTTAACATTTGGGCTGCCTGCTCCGGAATAAGCGGGAACCTGCTGTTGACGGAGGATATCTGAAGTGGTTTTAATATAGTAGTCAAAAGACCCGTAAAGCTGGCCATGCTTTATACTGAAGTCCAGTCCGATATTTTTACTCGAAGTAGATTCCCATTTTAACTTCTCATTGGCCAGGTTTCCAAGACGTACGCCGCCCTGATCGGCAAAGGGATAGTTAGCACCCGTTGAAAGAGTGGATTGGAACGGATAATTTCCATTTACATTATCATTTCCAAGTTTTCCATAGCTGGCACGAAGTTTAAGTTCATCAACCCAGGATACATTTTTGCTAAAAAAGGATTCCTGACTGATCCTCCAGCCAAGGGCTAAGGAAGGGAAATAAGCATATTTATAGGTAGGAGGAAACCGGGAACTTCCATCTCGCCTGACCGTTACATCCATAAGGTATTTACTTTTATAGTTCAGGTTAAATCTGCCAAACTGGGAACGAAGGGAGTAATCTGACTGAGAGGCTCCCGTACTCTGTCCGTCAGAAGGTGCAGCATTCAAGACATCAAGTTCCTGAGAAGCAAATCCGCGACGATAGCCCTGCAAAGCTTTATCTACTGACTTTTCTTCGCTGGCACCGATTAAGACATCAAGATTTAAATCATTAAAAAATGTCCTGGTATAGTTGAGGGTGGTATAAGCAGTATAATATTTTGAATCTCTGGAAGTTTGGGTAAGATCTATTGTCTGAACACCATTGGAATATCCTTCTTTTGCACCAGTAATAAAGTTATAAATCGGAATGACTGGTGTTTGTGCTTTGACATCTGTTGTAACGGAACGCATGCCACCCTTAACTTCCCAGGTTAAATGATCAAGTATCCGGAGCTGAGTATAAGCTGTTGCATTAAGCAGAAAGCGGTTGGTCCACTGACCTCCATTCTCTGTAACTGCCAGGGGAGGTTTCTGTGGCCATTCTGCATTCCATGCTCTCCAGGCATAATGACCGGAACCGTCCAAAACATAGGGCGAATAAGTTGGTGCCTGGGCAAGTGTCGCCAGCAGTACATCGTTAACCCCATTATATGGCTCTTTTTCAGGATCTGAAACGCCGTTGAAGGAAACACCAAATTTGAACCTTTTGCTCACTTCGGAATCCATACTGAACATTCCCGTATATTTCTGGTAGTTGAAACCTTTTACAATGCCATCCTGGTTCCAGACGCCCATTCCTGCATGAAAATTGGTATTGCCGGTTCTCCCTCCTATAGAGAGCGTATTGTTAAATATATTGACCGGCTTAACCATAAAATCCCACCAGTTAAAACTGGGATAATTTATGCCTGGAGTATTTTTATACAGATCAATGGTATTCTGATCATAAGGTGTAGCCCCACCACCAGCATTTTGAATAGCTGTATTTTTCATGGTCATATAGTCTACAGAATTCCACACTCTTGCGGGCTGGTTAATAGCAGATTGATTCACATAACTGCTGTTGAATTCCACATTTAGCTTACTGTCTTTCGCTCCTGTCTTTGTAGTAACCAAGATAACTCCGTTTGCTCCCCTGGCACCATAAATAGCAGCTGATGCATCTTTTAATACCGTAACACTTTCGATAAAACTGGGATCTAATGTGGTTATATCTCCCACTACACCATTGATGAGTACTAAAGGTGTATTGGGAGAATTTTTGGCAAAAGAAGTTGGCCCTCGCAAGGTCACACTTATTTTTTCAACACCCGGCTGACCACTTCCCTGTGTAATACTTAAGCCTGGAACTTTGCCTTCTAAAGATTGTAAAGGATTGACCACAGAGCTGTTATCAATATCTTTTGCCTGAAGAGTAACTACAGCTCCTGTAATATTGGCCCTTTTCTGACTGTTATAGCCTACAACAACCAATTCCTGAAGCTTATCATTTGATGGACTAAGCACGATATTACTTAGGTCTTCACTTGCTTTGACCTCTCGGGTCTGATAACCGATAAAAGAGATCTGAAGTAAAGCATCTTCAGTAACGTTGCTCAATGTAAATTCTCCGTTGGCATTGGAGGAGGCTACCTTATTGCCGTTTTTCACTTTAACAGAAGCCCCAGACAAAGGTTTTGAATTTTCATCTATGACTCTTCCTTTTACATCGATATTAAAAGGATTAGAAAAATGCTCCCTTTCAGTTTTTTCTTTCTGAAGAATTAATATAGACTGATCACGGATGAGAAAGGTCAAATCCTGCCCTTTCAATATTTCTTTCATAGCTTCTTCTAAAGTAGCATGATCAAGATGTACGCTAACTGGTTGCGCCTGCTTCAGTTGTTCCGATTTGTATAAGACAATAAAACCTGTCTGTCTCCTTACATCTGCTAACGTCTTTTTAAGACTGGAATTGCTCGTGCTCATGTTGATCCGCTGTGCCTTGGTAGAAGCACTAACCTGTAACAAAAAGGCCGTTAGGATGATGGTGGTTATTTTCATAATCCGCAGTAGTTGTCCTTGGGCATAAGCACAGGGCTTAGGGCCAAAGAAATCATAAAATTTCATATATTTGGTTGTTTTGGTTTAGCTGCGGCAGCCTGGACCTCGAAAATCGGGCTATCGCGATATGGTTATTTTACATGTTTCCCTTTTAAGAGAATTGCAAATCAAAACATCAGCCGGGTATGTGAATTACATTCCCGGTTTTTATAAATTGACGTGCCGTTCAAAGTGTAGCTGTTTATTTCATGACATAAATCCTCCTTCCTTCAATCTTAAAATGAATGCCACCAAGAAGTTCAAGCTTTTCAAGAACTTTTGACACATTTTCATAACGGGATACTCCACCGCCGTACAACTGCTTCCTGTCCCCGCCCTGGTATTCTATATCTACATCATACCATCTGGATATTCTACGCATAATGAGCTCAAGCGGCTCATCATTAAAAAGAAAAACTCCATTTTTCCAGGCAATCTCCTGTTCTGTATCAGCTTCATGGACAACTAACCCATGGGTATCAAGAACAGCCTGCTGCCCTGGCTTCAGCAGAACAGGGTTTAACACGTTTTTTTTGTTTAGCGTATAAACGGATACGGAACCTTCGACCAAAGTTGTTTTTACAGCCGGCTCTTCTATGTAAGCGTTAATATTGAAATGTGTACCCAATACCTCTACTTCCTGTGCCGGACTATGGACAATAAATGGATGTCTTTTGTCTTTAGCAACCTCAAAATAACCTTCTCCGGTCAATTCCACTCTTCTTTCCTTTGCGACACCAAAACACACAGGATATCTAAAGACTGTCCCTGCATTGAGCCACACTTTGGTGCCGTCAGGCAAATTAACCTGGTACTGCCCTCCTCTTGGTGTTTCAATGGTATTGTAAAGTACGTTTTTCAAGTCAGAAGCTCGCCCGCCAATAGCCTCATAAACAAGTTGCCCATTTGCTTTTTTAATGATTTTGATGCCGGCCTCCTCTGCCACAGCACCACTTTTTCCATCTTCCAGTTGTATACGTTTACCGTTAGACAAAAGCAAACTGGCTTTATTACCAACTGGTTTGATGCCACTTTTTACTACCTGTTCTTTTAATGTAGGCCGGCTCGTTACCCTGAGGTGCCAATAATAACCAATGCTCAGACAAAGAATAACAATTGCAGCTCCCGCTATAATGCGTCGAAGGAGCACCAAAGACTGTTTGCCGTGCATGTGCATGTGTAGAATCTTCCGGCTGTTAAAAAAGTCTTCCAGCAGGTCGCGGGCTTGCGGGAATTGGGTAGAGTCGCCTTGAGCTAAATACCAACTTTCTACATAGGCTTTTTCGTCATCATTTGCTTGACCGTTGTTGTATTTATCTAACAAGTTATGAATTTCATTCAGCTCCATGCTATGGGGATTTTTGGCATATATAGTCTAAAGACACGGCATGTTGCCTTAGGGGGTAGATCGTTTTAAAAAAAACTTAGAACCAGATAAAAAAAACATATGGACCGAGTTTTCCCCGCAATATTCGAAGCGCGTTACGCACCTGCGTACGAACCGTCAGAGGACTCAGATCGAGTTTATCTGCGATTTCGCTGTGACTAAGTTCCTGATTCCGACTCAATTCAAAAATAATGCGCATTTGCGGTGGCAGTGCAGCTATTTCCTTATCAATCAAAGCTCTAAGCTCTTTTTCCCGCAATTGTTCGTCGGTTATACTCGTACCTTGCTCTATGAAAGCCTGCATGGATTTGCTATATTTTCCTCTTACTTTTTGATTTCTGTGAAGGTTCAGAATTCTGTTACGCACAGAAGCATACAGATACGCTGGTAAGCCTAAATGAAGTTCAATTTCATATTTATGGTCCCAAAGATAGGTAAAGAGCTCCTGCAAAATGTCTCGCACCTCTTCTCTGTAAGGGAAACGTTTATAAGCGTGCATATATAAGATACTATAATAACGCGCATGGATTTCAGTAAGTGCAGCACCATCACCGGTTTTCAATAACCTTGTAAGGTCCTGATCACTAAATTCCTTATAAACAGACATTTTCTTTATCCTGAACTTAAATTTAAAATTAAGTTATCAATGATAACCAATAATTTCAAATTTAAGTTCAGGTATCAAACAAAAAAATACTCGAAGCTTCTTCAAAAGGATCTTTGTCCATTTTCGATGCCTGATTATTTAGAAACCACTGTTGTCTAAGGCAAATGTATTTTTTAGATCCTTCCATCGGCCTTTTGTAAAATCCGGAAACTGTTGCGGCATATTCCCTTCTGCAATTGATTTCTCGGAGAGCGGTGTGATGACACTCATTGTTAGTGAATCATAAACATCTATAGGCGTTTGCCGGCGTTGTTTAACCGATTCTACGAAGGCATTAAAAACGAACCAATCCATCCCTCCATGTCCTGCTCCATCGGCCTGATGTTCGTACTTTTTCCAAAGGGGATGATCATACTTGTCGAGCCAGACCTTCGCTTTATCCCATTCGTCATAACTGGCAGATTTTCCCTCCACATAAATCGCATCGGCAACATCCATCCACAGGCCCTGCGTTCCCTGCACCCGAAAACCCAGAGAATAAGGTCTTGGCAAATGCGTATCATGGGTCAGTGTTACAGTTTCTCCATTTGCACAATTGAGCATTGTGGTGACCAGATCACCGTTCTTAAAATTGACTGACAAGTTTTTATTTCCCGGGGATACTTTCTCAATATATTGGTGCAAACCCCTGGATTTAGAGGCAAAAGAAACCAGATTGGTAAATTGATTACCTTTATTGATATCGATATATTGCATGATGGGACCTACACCATGTGTGGGATAGATGTCTCCATTGCGATCTGCATTCCACTGCGTCCGCCATTGGGCTTCACCTACTGTATTGGGACCAAATTCTCCACCTTTACCGTCAAAATTCCTTCCATCGTTAAATAAAACGCCACGGAGATCGTGCTGGTATCCACCCTCGAGATGGATCAGTTCCCCGAAAACCTGGTTTCGCACCATATTCAATACAGCCAGTACATCACGCCGGTAACAAACGTTCTCCAGCGTCATATATGGGACTTTGGTTTCTTCATAGACTTTTAAAATTTCCCAATGGTCTTCTACGGTAATCCCAGCTATAACTTCACAGCCAACATATTTCCCAGCCCGCATGGCATCAATTGCCTGCTCCTTATGAAATTCCCAGGGTGTGGCAATGATCACCGCATCTATATCCTTACGTTCCAATAATTTCTTATAGGCATCAAGCCCTCCTGTATATTCGGCTGGCAATTTCTTTCCCGCCTTTACAAATTGCGCACGGCAATATTTTAAGGAGCTCTCCTGAATATCGCAGATAGCCGTTATTTCAACATCAGACCGAAGTAGCCCTTCTGTAATATGATTTCGGCCTCTTAAACCTACACCAATGTATCCCAGACGGATCTTGTCTTTTGCCCGGGCAAACAGCAAACTGGATGGCATTAAGGTTAGTCCTGCCAATCCGACAACCCCATTGGCACAAAAATGTCTTCTATTCATAATCTTATAATTTAACAAACTGTTTTTTTCGTTTTTTTGCTTCAGACAGGATCCTCTCTTCCATAGTGGTACCCTGTGCTTCCAGCAATTTCAGCAACTGAAGCTGTGCCCGGGTGCGTTGCAAGTTATGCTCAGCAGAACTGATCTTATAGTATTTATCACCATTCAGATAATCGGTCAGAAACCTGACAGCCTGCATATAGGGCATTAAAAGCACACCCTTTATTAAAGACCGCAACTCCCATTCGTTTAAAAAGCTGGCAGCGGATTCCATGTAACCTTTGGTATAGGCATTAAACAGGTCCAGATTGAGCTGAATACGAGACAATTCTATTTCATCTTCAGGTGCAGTATTGACAATAGTACGAATAGCATCCCCAAAGTCATAGGCTACATAACCAGCCATCACGGTATCCAGGTCAATGACACATTGAGCATTTCCATTCAAATCCAACAATACATTATTGAATTTGGTATCGTTATGGATAACCCGTCTGGGCAGTGTAAGTTGTTGTGCTACCTCCTGGAAAAAAGACATCGTTGCACTCCGTTTTTTTATGGTTTCCAGTTCCTGGGAAACAAGCTGGACACGGTCCAGAGGATCTTGCTGTATAGCCAGGCTCAATTGGCCCAGTCTTTTTTGGATGTTGTGAAAATCAGGGATCACTTCATGCATGATGTCTGCTGAAAGATCAGAAAGCATAGCCTGGAATTTCCCAAAGGCCTTTCCTCCTTCATAAGCTTGTTTCTCTGTTTCCACAACATCATAGCTTCGGGTGTCTTTTAAAAAGAGGCACATCCGCCAGTAAGCGCCATTGCTGTCTTCATAAAAGTAGGGTCCTGCTTTAGTGGCCACCAGCGTCATGACTTCTTTCTGAGGATCTCCCTCACCCGATAAGTCCATTTTGCTCTTAAGATGAGCAATGACCCTGCACATGTTTTCTGTAAGACGGGGTACATCTGTAAATATATCATTATTGATCTTTTGCAGTAAATAGTCGTACTCTATACCCGCCAGATTTTTTAAACGATAGGTATCGTTGATGTGCCCTGATCCATAAGGCTTAATTGTAGAAACATCCACATGACATCTGAATTTAGATGTGATTTCAAATAAGTTCTTAATTCTTCTCAAAATAAACAGTTAAGATTAATGGATAATTTTAATAGGCTGATTCGTCTGCCCCAATATCGACACGGCCATTTCTCACCCTTGCTTCCTTATCGATATCGAATTCGCCCGGTTGTGCAATAAATGAAGGTAAGCCCGCATTAACACATAAGGAAGCACTGGTCAAATGAAGGTTTGGACTTGGTAAGACTGCAGAAACAAAGGAAGGGATGGTATATTTTGAATTGGCATCCTGAGCTGTTCCGGCTTTAAATGCTGCTAAAGAGCCATAAGTTGTGCCGTTAATTCCTCCCCAGTCAAAAGTAACCGTGGATGCAGAGCCCGAAAGGGAATAGTAATTGTTATAGTCAAATACCAGATTGGTTGAAGTATAACCCAAAGAAGCAACTACAACGATATTACTTGCCGATTGAATGATGTTGTTTTTTACAACGAGCTGGTCTGTGTTTTGAAGATGTATCTCTCCTCCCCAACCCGTTTTTGAGAAATTTTTAAATAGTGTATTGTTTGTGATGGTTGAATTAATGACCTTACTGTTGGGAGCATTTGATCCCATAATGATCCCGGCTTCTACATTATTATAGATGAAATTGCTTCTGATGTTGATGCCATCCGTGTTGTTATTGTTGTTTTCACAACCCGCACTAATACCTGTTGAATTCTCGTAGCAAGTATTCCCTTCAATATTGATCCATTTGCCTCCATCTACATAAATACCTGCGGAAGTAGCCACCGGAGAAACACAGCGATATACTTTGTTGTATTTCACATTTCCATTGCGCGCAAAATTAACGCTGGCAGTTGGGTTAGCCCAGGAATAGTGACCTGACAAATCGATACCAATATTCTTGATATCGTGAACGATGTTGCTTTCTATTAAGAAGTTTTCAACATTACCGGTTAAGGTCATACCCTCGCTGTAGCCCGTGTTACAGTTATATATTTCATTACTACCAATGTATATATCCGCATAAGATGTTCCTGCTGATCCAACAACAACCATTGGATTGGCATTATCCGTGCTTGTTGGTATGGCGCTGGAATTGCTGGTCCAGCCTATATTATAAATTTTGCAATAGGTAAAATGAACATCACTGCCCGAACCTATCATATAAATCCCCTTAGCGTTACTTCTGATATTATTGGCGATATTAATATGATCGATCCTGATATGGCTTCTATTGGCTATACCAATCATCTCATTTTGGGCATTGTTGGTTGCATCAACTCCATCTAAGGTCACAACCCCATTGTTGTAATTTGTTAAAGTAATGGGTTCGGCGCTCGACGCTCCGGAATTTGGCCAGTAAATTCTTTCCTTATACGTACCTTCTGCTACATAAATAGTAGCACCGGCACCATCGGTGGTTTTCCATAAGGCGGCCTGGATGGTCTTGAGCGCTGTAGAGATAGAAGTCCCTGCATTTGCATCATTTCCAGATGTACCATTAACATAATAGCTGGTGATTGCCAGGACGTTTAGCTTCGAACTTGCTTTTGCATTTTCGACAGACAGACCATTGATTTCATTTTGTTTGGAACAAGCGGTCATGATCACCGCAAATATTCCTAATAAGAGCACTTTTTTCATAAAATATAGTTTAATTAATTCACATTTAATAGTTCAAATACTGGCAGTCTGTCCAGTGCTATTTCTGTTGTAAGGGTTACTGGTCCCTTTATCTTTTTACCCAGATCGCTTTTCCAGCTGCCTTTTGGCAGATAAATGGTTTTGGCCGGGTCGTTCGTTAGCATTGGGGCAACCAGGTATTTGCTGCCCAGCATAAACTGTCCTTTTACCTCAGCGAAGCCCTGGTTAGGGAACTCGTACTCCATACTTCGGGCAATGGGTTCGCCGGTTGCAGCGGACTGTTTGGCCAATTGAAGAATATAAGGTGTGTATTTTGCTCGAATATCAACGGCCTTTTTGACAGCTGCCAGATTCTCTTTTGACAATACCCTCCATGGTGCTGCCGAAAATTGCATCATTGGCATCAGAGCGGAACACTGTGCCGAGCGTACCACCAGTTGTTCATCCAGCTTATCTTTACCGATGAATGACCCATATTCTCCACCACCGATCATATCCGGGCAGCTGAACTGGTAACCCAGCAGGCCTGCAGTGGTGAGGTGTGGTATCAGCTTTTGCAAATCCTCCCAATTGTGCTTTTTATCACGCAGACGCTGTACTAAAGGCTCACCTCCCATTTTCCACATGGCCCGGTACTCGTTAAGTGGATAGTGTAAACCCATTTCGCCCCAAAGCCGGCTGTGTTCATTGGGACTTGCTTTTTTATATGAAACTGCATTGGGTGGATAAAAATCGGCATCCCCTGCATCAAATTTAAAGCCATCCAGATGATAGGTATTAACCATATGATCCAAACGGCCGCGAAACCATGCTTTGGCATCCGGGTTTGTAAGATCAAGCACAGCACTGTAGCCATTCCACCACGAGATCAAGGCGGGTTTCTCTGCCTTTTCCCAAGGCTTGCCTGCCTCTGCTTCGTTGTCAAACAGCAGGAACTTTTTAGCCAGCAGTTCTCTAAAAACTTCGGTATCAGGAGATACAAAGGGACTCATCCACAACATGACTTTAAAACCCAAATGGTGCAGTGTATCTACCATAGCCGCTGCATTACTAAACCGGTCTGATCTGAAATCAAACCTGCCATAATAATCTGCCCAGTTGTCGTCGATCATGATCACTCCGGGTGGAAAACCCTGGTCAATAATTGCCCTGGCATAACTTAAAATGTCCTTTTGATTCTGGTTGTAAACCAGCTCTATCCAGGTATTGTATTGTGGCCTGCTCAGTAATAAGGTGTCGGGCAATTTGTTTTTTGACGGAAAGAAACGCTTTGAGGCGTTGCTAAAAGCCTCACGCAGATTTTTCCCTGCCGAGTCAATGATGAGTATGGACTTCGGATGGCTGATGGTTAGTATATTTTTATCAAAAGTGAACTTATAGGGTTCCTCACTCCAGATGAACCTGCCCTTGGTAGATACCAATAGTGGTGCAGCCTGGTTACCGCGGGTATCGCCATACATATCCAGACTGTAACCATCTTTAAAAGGCATCAGATGAGCATCATTTACAGCACCTCCATACCATTTTTCGCCCTCTTTAATAGGAACAACGGTTTGTGCAAAAAGTCTTGTATCTGGAAGACCCGCCATCATAAGTAAAAATAAGCCTGTTACAAAGATCTTAATCATATACTTGGTTTTTTATTGAACTTTCAGAATATGATTTAACTTATTATAACCTGTTGTTGCTTCCCAGACACCATTATTCGCTAAACGGATGCTAAACTCCGGCTTTGTTGCAATACTGGCATAGGCATCGGGCAGACTCAGGAGCATTTCATAATCGCCGGCAGGGAAATCGGCAGGAATTTTAATACTTTCTGTTACTTTGTTATCTCCACTATACCATTTCCTAACATCAGCAGCCATGTCAAATGATTTTATTTCGTTTGTTTTGGTGTTTCGCAATAGTAATTTCGCCGGGCGTTTATTATAGGGGGATGCATAGCCCGCATTTTTGATGTTCAAGACAAAGTTCAAACTGGTGCCTTTTACCAGATTGTCTGGCAACTGTGCACTTTGTAATACAAAACGATAACCCAGGTTGCGCTTAATATGATCCATACAACCACCATCTTGCCAGTCGTTATTAACGTCTGTATTGTAATGCGCATTAATAAAGCTGTAATGCAGGGCTGCAAACTCTGCCTGGATTTTTCCGGCGGGTTCGCAGTCGTTGGCCGGGCTATAGTCGTCGGAGCAGGTTTCGCCACCTACAACGACAAACTTGCTGTCTGCTTTGGAATAATCTTTTAAGGTGTTTAATACCGTACCGTCAGAGGTACGCGGGCTTGAACTGTTGCCATAATCTTCATAAGTACCAAAATCATTAGCGCTGGCCATGAAACAATCGTTGTGGTAGCCTAAGCGGGCAATATCAGTTCCGTTAAATGCGCCGCTTTCTGTTAATGGAGGAGAACTAAGGGGCGAATTAATGCCATAGAGATAGCGCTGTTTCAATTGTGGATACCGCAGCTGGATCATCCGGTCGGCAGGTACAGCGTCGAGCATTGCTTTGATCACTTCTATCCGGTCTTTCCAGTTGTTGTCTGTCAGTTTGTTGTCCTGACCACCGTTGTTCGATGCATCGCCAAAAAAATCGCTGTAGTATTGCTCTCCCCAGGTACCTATAAAACCCAATTGTATACAGGCAATGACGTCGGCATTGTCGTGCAGAACAGGTTTCAGCTGTGTAATATGGTTAAGGATAATCGCTTTTGGTGCATCACCATATAAGGGGCAAATAAAACCTTCGGGGCAATTACCCGGCTTTGCAGTTGCCGTGTAGACAAAACGGGGGATCAGTTTAACCCCTGCCGCACGTGCGGCATCGAAATCCTTTTTTATATTGGTCAGGAATGATGCTGATATGGCTTTATTCGCCACATCATCCAAAATATAATACCTGAAAACGAGGGTACTTAACACTTTGTAGTTTGCCGTTTCGATAGATTGTGGTGAGCGGTAGCTTTTCAGCTCTGCCTCAGTCAGTACCGTGTAATTACTGGAATGTACTTCAGAATAGCGGTAAAAGCCACGCTCCGGGTTAGGAAAATCCTCATTACTTTCGATGTAAGTAACATTTACCTTTTCCACTTTAACCAGTTCATCTTCCTTATTTTTGCACGAGATGAACAGCAGGACTGCGATGAGGCAAATACTGCATGCATAGACTATATATTTTCTTATCATGATGGTATTTTATCAGGTTTAGTTTATAGTTTAAAAAAGATGTTCCGCTTATACAGCCAGTAACACAGGCCCCATTCCACAATTAATGCTGCGAGGGCCGATGCCACTGCAGCTATATTGACCGGCACATTTAGGAACAGGTGTAACATATCACCCGTAAAAATGGCGACTTTGGCATTCAGCCATTGCACCCCAACCGTTTCAAAGAACAGGTAAATAAATATGGCGTTCATCCCAACTACGGTAAAGATCCAGGCATATTTGGTCTTACGCTTTACATCAACCAACCAATACACAGCGGCCAGGATCAGCAAGACCCAGCCCACAGAGGCAAATGTGAACGAGCTTGTACTGATGCGTTTGATGATTGGGGTAATGCCCGACAGGTCAAGGCCAAAACCGATGACCAGACCAAGCAAGCCTGCCAGGACTAAAATCTTGATTTTGTAAGCACTTGTTTTACCAGAGATCAGTAGCTTACCGGCCAGCACGCCCCAAATGGTATGCGCTGCTGTAGGGATGCAATTGATGGCCACCCAGCCGTCGCTGTTTATTTTGCCCATGAGCAAGGTATCGACATATGCACCAAAATTTTTTCCTTCTGTAAAGGGCTGATTGAAACCTGGTATCTCTACAGTACGGTACAAAATTTCGGTTAACAATAGCAAACCAATACTCAAGGCAAATTGCCAGGCATAGGACTTGTCGATGATCAAATAAGCAACCATAGTGGTGAATGCCAGCTGCGTCAGCACATTCCAAAGTTCCCAAACAGGTTTGCCGGCATAAAAACAATGCAATGCCACTCCACAGATGAAAAGTTTCAGGCTGCGAATAAGAACATGTTTAAGGTTATCACCCCAGCTTTGGCCCTTGGCCATTTTACGATGGTAAGAAATATACATCGCAGCACCAGCCATGAACATGAACGCGGGCTGGACCAAGTCCCAAAATCGCAGTCCGTGCCAGGGATGATGAAAGAACTGAGTGATCAAACCACCCGTAGTATGGACAGAATCTACATGCTTTATGGCTTCGTAAAGCATGCAACTTTCCCCACAAAGCAGTATCATGATCATACCGCGCATAACATCTAAGGACACTAAACGTCCATTAGCCAACGGATCAGCAGTTAAAATATTTGCCATAAGTTACCAGGATATATGTTTTATTTACAGTTTAAAACAGGTTAGGGTATAAAAACTATTCGCTCATATCTAAAAAGAAACTCGAGGTTCCGTCGTCCGGGGCACTACCTAGAGTGACTGACCAGTCATTTTTTATAGCCTGTAAACCGATCCGCAGTCCCGAACCCGATAAGCCTTTAAGTTTACCGCGTGCCAAACGCATTTCAAATTTCACAAGGCCTCCCTCTTCTTTCACGGTACCCAGGGTATAGGCCTCGGCTATGGATTGTTGAGCAAATGAAAAAGCATTCTGGTTGGTACTGTTGTGGTAAAAAACGTCTAAACTCGCTGTGAGCAGCTGACCCTCCAGCAAAATATCATAACCACCATCGGTGAACGTGCCTGTCAACAAGCCGGTAGCCGGGTTGTTGTCTGAATCTATGTACATGTCAAAAATCACTGCATCTGCTTTTTTGCCGGTCATTTCAGCATACAGATATACATAATTGCCATCGTAATCCAGTTTCACCATATTAAAAACGCCCTTCTTTGTTCCTAGGGGAATCACATTTTGGGTTACCGTAGCCCAGTCATCGAAGGAGTTGTCATTGATTTTTACAGGTGATGTTTTAGCGATTCGCAATACGGTCGATGCTTCTGCACTTTGTCCGTTTACTGAGGCCACCAGGGTTGGCACGTATTTGCCCTTGCCTGGATAAACGTGTGTCGGGTTGGCCTCGGTGGAGGTTTTACCATCTCCAAAATCCCATTTGTAATTGGCTACGCCCGCAGTTTTTACGGTAAAGGTTGCGCTGGCACCATCAACGACAACTTCATATAGTAAATCGGTTTTTATCTCGGTTTTATCTTTTTTACAGGAGCTGAATATTGAGCTTGCCATAGCGATCAACGGCAAGAGCAGATAAGCTTTTAAATTTTTCATAATTTTACATATTACAATGTGATCATTAAACTATGGATTTTGCGTGGCCAGCGGATTGCTCAACACCTCGTCAATTGGTAAATAGTAGATGATACGGGGACTGGTATAAGGCACTGTCAGGTTAGGGTAACCTGCTGGTGTTTTTGACAGATCGATATCGGTCTCTTTTAAACCGGTTAGATGGTATCCCCAATAAGCCTTGTTCAAGGTCCGCTTATTGCGGAATACATCATAGATCCGATGTCCTTCGAACGCCATCTCTACCCGTTTCTCTGTTAAAACAACATCCAGGACGGTACTGCCTGCAGGCACAACTTTATTATAAAGCGAACCTTCCAAACCACGGTTCTTACGGATCATGTCTACATCATCGAGTGCTGCAGCCGCGGCACCGGTTTTTGCTTCAGCTTCAGCGCGGATCAGGTACATTTCAGCTATCCTGAACATAATTGGTGAGCTTAAATTTGGCCGACTGTTCTGGAAAGAAAACTTACTGATGTAATATACTTCAATACCATTTTTCTTCTGTACAACACCAGCAGCATCTTTTAACGGAACAATATACGACCAGCGAACATCTTCAGGATGTGCAGACATGACCGAACGCAGTGAGGAAGAAGCATATTCTTCACCCCAGCCGGAGTTTCCGTCTGAGTAGATCATGGAGGCGATAGAACCAAATTTTCCATAGTCATCAACATCGGTAAATGCTATACAGAAAATGGTCTCACTACCGGTAGTTGCATTGGCAAATAAGGCTGGATATGTGGCTTTAGTGGCTAAAGTAAACTTACCGGAGCTGATCACTTTGCCTGCATATTCAATAGCTTTTGCATTGTCTTCTTTGTAGAGATTAACACGTGCGAGTAAGGACCATGCAGCTTCTTTTGAGGCATACTGAACGCCTCGGGACAAGGTCATCAAATCCGCAGCTTTTTCAGAATCTGCAATAACGGCGTCGTAGACTTCTTTAACGGTTGATCTTGCCTTTTTTGAAGGATCGGTGAGATTTGTCCGCAGAATGACACCTGGAGAATTAGGGTCAACAGTATAGGGCTTCCCAAATAACCTGACTAAATTAAAATGGCAAAAGGCACGTAAAAAATAGCATTCGCCTAATAACTGATTAGTGGTCGCATCTGTTTTGCCTGATTTTTCTACCGCATCAATAACCGTATTTACTCCATTGATAATCTTGTACGATACATACCAATAATAACGGGTATTGCTTTGCGATGGAGAGTGGTCAAGGCTAAAGCTATAGTATAACGGATCGGTTGTAACCTGTCCGCAAACAATATCATCACTGGCAAAGTCTGTCAGTTGATAAAACTGACGAAGATACATGTTGTTCTGATCTGTAACTCCGTTAAAAAGGATATGATCCTTAAACAAAGCATATGCTCCATTCAATGCATTGGTTAAACCATCTGTAGTGGTAACCAGAGAAGTTGTGCTCATCGCATCACTTGGACTAACTTCCAGCTTTTTACAGCTGCTTATAGCGATGAAAAACAGAACAAATAAAGTGGATACAATTTTCTTCATTTCCTTAAAAATTAAAATTGACAGTGAACAAATATTGCCTGTTGTTTGGATATTTAAAATCAGACACACCCGGGGTAGAATAACTACCTGGCGTAATGGTGGTCTGGGGATCCTGACCTAAGAAATTAGAGAACGTAGCCACATTATCTGCGGTTACGCCAACCGTGATATTATCCATGCTGATCTTCTTGGCCCAGGCGACCGGCAAGGTGTACGAGAAGGCAACGTTCCTGATGGTAAAGTAGCTCCCGTTTTTTAAGTAACGTGTAGAGGTCTCTGTAGAGTTGGCCGAATTTTGGGGACTTGGTTCCGTTGCCTGAGTATCGCCCGGCCCACTCCAGATCTTGGAGCCATCAGGCAATTTAATCTGGTTATAATAAGGCTCATGACCATCGTTCATCATAAACCTTAGGTTATTACTGAACACCTTGTTGCCATAGTTAAAGTAAGTGCTTACCCTTAAATTAAAGTTCTTATACTTAAAGCTGTTGTTAAAACCACCCTGATACTTAGGCAATGCTGAACCGACTTCCTGATTGGTGGCCTGTGCATAATCTGATGTTTTTTCGCTGGCTACGGCTTTCCCCTCTGTATTGTAAATAATTTTCTCCCAAACTGGTGCCCCAGTTTGTGCATCCACACCTAACCACTTTGGCATGTAAAATTCAAAAAGATTACCCCCATTCCGGTAGATCTGTGAAATGCTCCATGAACCGGTTTTTATGATATCTGAAGGGAAACCTGATAACTTGTTGTTGTTAAAATTAACGGTAAAATCTGTAGTCCATTCAAAGTTCCTGGTCCTTACATTGGTCGAGTTGATCCCCAGTTCAATACCTTTATTGGTTACCGTACCTGCATTGTCCCACTTGGTTTCGAAACCAACAGATAAGGGTTGTGAAACCTGTAACAATAAGTTCTTGGTATCATTACGGTAAAAATCTAATGTTAGATTTACTCTTTTAAACAGACTAATATCCATACCTGCATTGAGCTGGTGTTTACTTTCCCAGGTTAAATTTGGGCTTGCCAATTGATAGGGTACTGCACCTACCAATGAATTATATTGAGTAGTAAGAGAGAACAGGCCCAAGTAGCGCGATGCACCGATATCCTGCGTACCGGTAACACCGTAGCTGGCCCGTAATTTTAAGTTGCTGATGGTCTCGTTGCCCGACAGAAAATCTTCATTACTGGCCGACCATGCTGCCGAAACAGATGGGAAACCACCATACTGTTTGCTTGGTGCAAAATTGGAAGAACCATCATATCTGAATGATCCCGACAGGAAATATCTGTTTTTATAATTGTAGTTGACCTGTGATAACAAAGATTGTAAAATATACTTGTTGTTAGCGCCATTGACCAGCTGGTTATTGGATACCACATTCAGTACTTTCAAACCCTCCGGTAGTCCTTTACCGGAAGCACCAGAATATTCATTTTTACTGCTTTCAAAGGCTCCGCCTGCAAAACCACTTAAGCTATGGTTACCAAATTTGAAATCGAATTTAAATAACTGGTTGCTGATGACGCCATAATTCAAAGTGTTGAGCTCATCAATATAACCTGTACCATGATAGGTACCTGCAGCCAGTGGCGATACATAATTGGTACCTTTGTCGAATGAGGCAGACACTCTGTTTGTACTGGCAAAGGTCAACCAGTCTGCGATGCGATAGTTGATCCCCAGGTCGTAGTTTACATTAAACCCTTTATAAGGGTGATCAGAATTTTGCACCGTATTAATTGGGTTGATTTTATCTCTTGACCACCATTTAAAGGTAGAATTACCATCTACATAAACTGGATTGCCATTGGCATCATAGGGATTGTCCCAGGGCATATTGAGAAAGGAATAGTACATATCCATGTAGTCATAACTTCTGCCTTGCGATGCACTAAGGTTAATATTGTTACTGACATCGAGCTTTTTTGAAAAATGATAGGTGGAGTTTCCACGTAAATTGACACGTTCAAAATTGGTATTGATAAAGGTTCCCTTTTCTTTATAGTAAGATGCACCTACATAATAATCGTTCTTTTCTGTTTTGCCGCTGGCGGATAAATAGACGTTATACAAAGGGGCACTTTTAAATGACTCTTTAGACCAGTTATAATCCTGGTTTCTCAAGGATAAAGGACGCTCTGCATAGAATTTTATCAAGTCTATTTTATAAGAATTGTCGGGAGCGCCTACAATGTAATCCCGGTAAAATTCTTTCTGGTAATCGTAAAGCTCATTGCTGTTCATGAGCTTCATCTTACCAAAATCGGCTGTTCTAAAACCTGTTGATATTTTGGCTTCAAACCTGGTTTCATTTTGTTTGGCCCTTTTCGTGGTGATGATGATCACTCCTGCATTTGCTTGCGAGCCATATAAGGCTGTGGCGCCGGCATCTTTCAATATGGTAACGCTTTCTACATCATTAGGATCATAATTGCCACCAATAATACCATCTACCACAAATAGCGGGCTTTGGTTTGCATTTACAGAGGATACTCCGCGCAACCTGATCTCCGCGATGGCACCAGGCGCTCCTGAGCTGTTCACCACCTGCAATCCGGCAACTTTACCCTGCAACATAGAACCAATATCATTGGAGGTTACATCTTTTAATTTTTCGGATGAGACCACTGAAACGGCACTTGTCAGTTCACTTTGTTTCTTGGAGTCATATCCCACCACAACGATATCGTTAAGCAAACCAACATCTTCGGCAAGTACAATGGTTAAGGAGGCCTCTCCGTTAACCGGTACTTCTTTTTTTATGTATCCGATAAAAGACACAATCAATACGGCATGCTCGTCTACATTCTTGAGGGAAAAATTCCCATTTACATCGGTACTGACTACTTTAAGTTGTCCTTTAACACTCACAGATGCGCCGGGTAAAGGGCTTCCCTGTTTATCCAATACCTTTCCTTTTACATCGATGTTTTTAAAATTCGTATTTCCAGGCTGCATGGGATCAACAGGACGGGGCTTGATCAAAATGGTTTTCCGGTCTACTTTATATATCAGGTTCTGACCTTTAAGCAAGATTTCCATCACCTGGTCCAGTTCCGAATTTTTAAAGTCTGCATGGATTTTCAATTGACTGTTTACATATTGATCAGAATAGAGTATTCTGAAACCTGTTTGCTTTTTGATCTCCAGAAAAACCTGCTGCAGCGTGGCATTCTGTTTTGTATAACTGATCTTTTGAGCAAAACCTGCTGCACTGACTTGCAGTAAGCAGGTGGTGAGAATGACGATGATCAGGTTAACTCTCATTAGTAATTTTCTTTTATTGGTGTTCAGAATTTGCTGAACCACAAAATTCATAAATAATAAAAGTTTAGGCAGTAGCCACCAACGCGGCACACCTAGGTTAAAAGCATTTATTTTCATACTTTTGTTAGCTTGGGTTAATACATGAACGGATCTCAAATTTGTTTTTAGGGTTAACTCAGATATTGCCATGAAGGTGCTGATACACTTTCATGGCTTTTTTTCGATGTAGTTTCTTGCTTTATCTGTTCTCAAGAGGACTACGCCGTTTTCTTAAAACCACTGGAGATATTAACTTGCTTTGCCTTTGATTCTTTTCATTTTGTTTGGTTTTTAGTTGATGATGTTTTGGTTAGTTGTGAGGTGGCGAGAGGTTATCTGGTGAGTACGATTATTCGCCTCCCTTCAATGGTGAAGCGTGTCGTACTGGTTTCTTCAAGCATATTTAAAACACTGGATACATTTTCAAAGCGAGAAATCGATCCTGTAAATGTAGGCATGTGTTCTGGCGGATGGGCATAAATAATCTCTACGTCATACCATCGGGAAACTTTCTTTAAAATATCAGATAAGGGCTCATTATTAAATGCAAATTCACCGTTTTTCCAGTCAATGACGTCGTTAACGTTCACCTCTCTGACACTAAACTTTTTCCCAGTCCAGACAGATTGTTCACCTGGCTTTAAAACCACTTGCCGGTTTAATTTTACAGCCCCTTCGAGTAAAGTGGTTTTTACGATTTGCTCATCAGGATAGGCATTAATGTCAAAATGGGTACCCAACACTTCTACTTCCTGTGTTCCACTGCTCACAATAAAAGGATGGGATTTATCTTTTGCGACTTCAAAATAAGCTTCCCCAACCAACTCAACCCTACGTTCATTTAAGGCGGCAAAGGAGGCTGGATATTTTAAAGAAGAGGCCGCATTCAACCAAACTTTGGTTCCATCGGGCAAATGTAGCTGATACTGCCCTCCTCTTGGGGTTTCAATTCGGTTGTACGCTCTTTCTGCTTTTTTTCCCTGATCGGAAACCGTGTATACCAGTTGTCCGTCGTTGGTTTTAGTGATCTTCACTCCTGCCTCTACGGCTAGGGTACCGGTTGAGGAATTGCTCAGCGGGATCTTCTTTCCGCTGGCTAGTGTAAGGTAAGCTTTATTGCTCCCGGCGGGAACATCATTCAGATAAGCTTTAAGGCTGTTTGCCGAGCCCGAGGTCTGGCCCCGGTAAATATACAGTCCGGCACTGACCACCAGGACAATACTCGCTGCGGCAGCCACAGTGATCCATGTTGTTCTTTGTCTGAACCATTTTTGCTTTTTATCTTTTTGCAATCTGTCCCACATTTCATCAGAGATTTCAGTCAGTTCCTTTTCAGAAAGACCTGCTTCATCATGCTGATGGAGTTGATGCAGCCAAAGTTTGGCAATGGTTTCTTCTTCCGGGCTGTAATTACCCGAATTTACCTTTTCCAGTACTTCTCTAACATCTTTTTTCATTCTGTTATTGCTTAACAAAAGATATAGACGATTCATAGAACCGCATTAGGTACACGGGTTTAAAAAAAATAAAACAAAAACTACAAACAACTGATATACAGTTGAATAATTTAAACAATTACATTTTCATGATCCATAAGATATAGACCAGTACACCTAGTTTTACCCGGAGATGCTTCAGCGCGCGTTTGAGTTGAGTAGATACGGTATGTTCGGAAATCTCTAATTGTTGAGCAATTTCTCTGGTACTCAAAAAGTTCTTTCTTTTTAAAATATAGATCTCCCTCATTTTTGAAGGCATAGCGGCTATTTCGCGCTCGATTAAAGCGGTAATATCTTTTTCACGTATTAAATAGTCTGTTTCTGTAGAATTGATTTCGATGTGATGCTCCCCGCTTTCGGCATATTTCCGAATGATGCCTTTATGT
>NZ_QAIL01000137.1 GCF_003061025.1 Pedobacter sp. HMWF019
TCTGATATTTCTTATTGCAACTTCTGTTCTGGTATTGTTTTCACTCAATTACTATTACAGGAAAAGGTTTAGAGCTGAACGCAGACACTAAACCGAACTGCTCTTAAAAAACCAGAAACTCAAAGAAATTGCCTGGCTCAACTCTCATGAGATCAGAAGACCGCTGGCCAACCTCACTGCGCTGGTTCAACTGATTCGGCCATCCATAGATGATATAGAAAACCTGATCCCGATCCTAAACCATCTTGAAACCTCTGTTTGCGAATTGAATGAAGCGGTGATTAAGATGAACAATCAGACTAAGGAACTCGAAGAATAATTATAGTCAAGCTGACTAGTCAATAAGGAATTTTTCTTCAGATAATGAATGCGTGCAATTATTCTTAAAAAATCATTCATAGCGATAAAGAGCAGATCAAGTTCATGATCAAAATATACCGTTCCGGCAAAATACTTCCAATCCTGTTCCAGATAACGTTCAAATCTTCCCCTGGTTTTATCATCAATCTCTTCCTTACACCATTCTTCTCCTAAAATAGTGCGGATTTGTTCTATAAAAAAGCGTTCGGACCATTTAAGGTCTTTAAGGTTCTGCCTAATTTCTTCAAAGGGCATGCTTACCTGGGTAAAAGAACTTAATTTACCCAGATCAGTATATATTTCCTTTTGCCGTAAAAACAAGTCCAGTGAACGTTGATAATCCTGATACATTTGTTTGAATTCTTTTAATTTACCGGCATGGGATGCGTCGCTGTAAAACCGATAAAAGATGTCCAGATCTTTCTGTGAAAGCTTTTCATTTAATGCCTCCAATTCTTTGTTCAGTTGTTCGATAATTTCAGGGCAATCGGCAGGTGTGTATTTATGGCCATCATAGTCAAAAGATTTGACTACAAAGTCTCCGGAACCGATTTGCTCCAGGGCTGCAAGGTCCGCCTCAATAGACTTTGAAGTATACATCAGATCCAGCGTTTCCTCACTAAACAATACTTCCAAAGTCAGATCGCTTTGAACTGCCGGTTTTAAAAAAGCCGATTCTGTAGCCGCGCTGACCGGACTTCTATCATTAAAATAACCCTTATAAACCTCAGGAAATACATGTTGATTATAGGTTTTTGAATATTCTTCCTGAAAAGCGGAAAAATCCTGTACAACCGGAGGTTTAGGATATTGAACTGCATCAAACAAGCGCGCCGTAAACTGTTTTTGAACCGCTTCAGCATCCATAAGCAATTCAGATGCAATACCCTGTTCTTGCACCGGTCGTACTTTATTCAATAGTTTCAATGCCTTAATTCTATCCTGGGTACTGGGGTGCGACGACCATTGATCTTTTAAAACCAGTTTGGATTTATTGAACCTGCTGTAACTATCCGGATTTACTTTAGGGAGATCATTTTCTATCTCCAGCTGGTACTTTGTGGCCATAAAAGTCATCACATAATGTTGCTGTGGATAGAAATTATCGGTTTTCTCTGCCTCTTCGAATTTAGTATTGTAATAATTAAAAACCTCATTAAGAGACTGATCTGCCAACTCCAACCGTAACAAGGAGTCAATTAGTGCCTGAGAGCCAGCCACTTCTGCCGCCACGGCATCTGCATGAAACTCCATTTCCCTGGATAAACCCAAATAGTTCAAATTGACAACCTCATATACTTTCTTCAGCAGAAACTGAATACCCGTGATCATCTTTACAGCAATCCCTGCAAACAAATTAAAGTAATTACTTGTCCCAGACCATTTAGCCATCATTTCGCTGTAAGAACCATTATCATACAACATATCATGGAGCACCCGGTTTACATTGTAAACATAGCTTCCAACTTTCATGCTTCTCTGGGAAAAATGACCAAATTCATGCGCAAGAATGGCTTTTAGCTCCTGTTTTGATACCGTATTCATTAGCCCCAATCCAATTTGTAAGTTCTTTTTTACCGGAAGGAACATACTCCAGAAACTGGAATCATAAAATACGGAGGCATTCACATCGGCAGAAAGGTATATTCTTTTAGGAAAATCTGTTTTTACATCAGAAACAATCTCTGCAATGAATTTAAATAGTTTTTGTTCATTCGCCTTTGTAATCTCCATTAAATGGGACCGATCTGTTTTATTCTTGTTGAACATAAATTTCACCAGGAAAATCAGCACCAGGATACCCAGGCTAATGAGTCCCAGGCCAAGCATTATCGTGGCAAACATGGCCTTCAGAATCACCAGCATAACCGCCGCATATCCACAGGCCAAGGCAAATAATACGGCAAGACTGACCAGAACAAAATAAGTAACCATAAACAAAAGAATAGCGCCAATGGAGCGGACAGCCATTTTCCTGAATTGTTTAGAAATTTTAATTTGAGAAGCTTTCATGAGCGCAATTATTTATAGACGCAAAATAATCATTTTATGCATGATTAGAAAGTCATTGCTTCATCTAAAACACAAAGAAAAAAGACTGCAAAAATTTGATTACCTGCTAAACTGGGGCATTTCCATCAGTTTTATGTTATTGTCTTTGGCATACTGGGTTCCAATCTCATATAATCTATTATACCGGACGGTAAACGCCGTATATAACCTTTTGTCCAAATCATTCATTGCCCTGGTTATTTCATCTGCCGGTGCTTTCCTGTCAATCATTTTAGCAATGGGCAGATGATCTTTTTTATAGCTTTCAAGCGTAAACTGGAAAAGATCTTTAGAAGCATCAATCAATGCCTGGGTATCTTTTGTAGGGAGTAATTCATCAATATTCTTCAGGTACTTCTCCACCCTTTTTATCGCAAAGCCAAGCTGTTGCTCATAATTATATTGGTCGACACCAGGGCCAGCTGCAAGAGGCTTCCCACGGTATCCCAGCATCTTTGTAAAATATTCACTGCCAAAACAGGCTACAGAATTAGCATTCAGGGCCGCAACATCAAAATATTTTTCAGGCGATGCCGGTAAACGGCAAGCTTCCGCCAGGAATAAAATACTGCAGACAAGTAAAAAGATAAAAGACCTTCTTAATTTTTTCATAGGGAATTGGGTTTAAGTGATAAATGTGTTAACAAAACTCCCTGTATGCATTGTCAATTCCAAATATCACCCGGCTACAATATGTCTACAAGTTGAAAAAAACCAAGTTACCCTTCTCCTCCTTGTTCAATTTAATTACACCCTTTCCGGTCAATAAACCTTTATATTAATTCTCTATTTTTATACGATGAAAAATAGAGTATATCTACCAATATTAACCTTGCTTCTTTCAGCCTGTACACACAAACAACTGGGCACAGAAAAAAAGCTAAGAGACACCACGAACATTGTACTTGCTGATACGAGCAAACCTGCACCAAAGTCAGTACAAAAACCTGCACCAAAAAAAGAATTTACGTCCCGACTTGACAGCATTGAAAAAACCAACAATGCAAGCGTTATTGCATCAGGCGATGACGTTACAAAGGCTTACGTATATTTGCATGGTGGTGACAGCACTATAAATTTAACCGCTTATATGAGGAAAGATCACCGTTTTTTTGGCTATGCAGCTCCTGACGTTACATCAGAACGCCTGATACTATTCTCCATTTTCACGGATGATGTTCAAAATAATCCTTTCGGGTGTAAACTTGGCGCTTACTACGAAACAAGAATGGACTCCCTAACTTTAAAATACGTATCGACCAAAGGAAATTTCATACAAGCAAAGGCCATTAACAAGACCAATCAATCCACAACGGTTTACTTTGAAAAAAAATGGATAGATTTTGAGTAAACAGGCAACCCCTGCCAACTCTCCCCTCTGCAATTTGCTCAGAAAAGTTTATCCTGTTGATGAGGCGGCCTCAGAGATCTGTGCGCTTCTTCAGCGCACCTGATATCGTTAGCCCCGAAACAACAGGATAAACTTTTCAAAAATTAAGTGCAATCTCAATGACTATCGCGCAATCACCTTGATTACAGGTTTACCATTAACACAATCTATTCTTTCCACCTTTGTTTGAGGTTCAACAACAGTAGCAGGACCATCTGCCTGAATAATCCTGGCTTTCAGCCTATTGTAAAGTGAAACCTTTTTCTTCAATACAGTATAGTCCTGAGCCCCTAAATAAGGGATATATTCTACATCCATAAGTCTATCTTTAATCAAGGGTGTAGGTATCCACGAGGACGCATTAGTACAAGTCTGGGCATTTACAATAGCCATAATTTCTAAATAAGTCTTCGCAGCAAGAGGTTTAGCTTCTTCTATACTCATATTTGCAGAAGTAATGACCTTCACTTTACCGGTGTTACATTCTAACCGAATAGGTTGTTCGGCAATCCAAAGAGTTTCAAAACATGGGTCAACGATGTAACCTTCTCTAGTCATTGCCTTTGTTTGCTCACTTAACAGATCAAAATATTCCTTTTTTAGCTTTTCAAATTTTGCCTGATCGGACACCTTAACCGGGTAATATGTTGTTGAACAACCTGAAGCCATCTCCTGAATGGAAACGTCAGTGAGCTGACCGCATGGAATACTGGCAGTAAGCACGGTGATCTCATTCATCTTTGCGGTAGCAAGCTCACCCCACTCCGTAGATGAATGCTCTTTCTTTTTACAGCCCAGGCAAAATAATGAAATTGACAGTACAATAGTTAATGATTTGAAAACGGAATTTAGATTACTTTTCATTTTAAACGTTCTATTTGGTTAGTTTCTAAAACTAATACGTATCAAAATACATAAACGCTACAATAACTTCGTTTTTTTTCTGATTATTCTCAAACAACTACCAATTATGAACCCACCCCAGACCACCTCCCCTCTGCAATTTGCTCAGAAAATTTTTCACCTGTTCATGAGGCGGCCTCAGAGATC
>NZ_QAIL01000138.1 GCF_003061025.1 Pedobacter sp. HMWF019
ATATTATATCATTATCATCAGATAGTGCAATATGTTTTTGTGTATAGATATCAAAATATTTCCATATATGCTGTAATTGATAAAATAACCCCAATCCACCCCAATTGCTTTTTCTGAAAATACTATTTCAATTGTCAATAATCCTGATTATATTTACGTAATCGTCTCGCAATCTGTATAATATAGTTTACTCATATTAACGCTTTGAACTATGGCCATCAAATCTCTATCCCAACTGGAGATGCAGCAGCATTGCCAGGCACAGATTCTGTCTTTAGGGAATAACATTGCCAGCAAAATCCTTAAAATCGAAGACATTGGAGACTATATCCCTGGTAGTGTCATGGTCCAGGACCTCAGCAGCCTCACCAATACCTATATGAACCAGACCGGATGCGATTACCTCAAACACAGTAAAGAAGAACTACAGGCACTGGGGCCGGAATACTTTAGCCGGTTTTTCCCTGCCGAAGAAATCACTGTGATCAAAAACGACCTCTTTCAATTCGTCAATGGAGGAGACGCCAATAAAGTATATTCCTTTTTTCAACGGGTAAGACCAGATGCAAATAATGACTACAAGTGGTATTTCACCACGTCGAGGCTATATCCCTCAGCCGAGCCCGGAAATGCCCTTAAAATAATCCATATTGCCTTCTCTGCAAATAATATGAGCTATGCAGGCAGAAAGCTCAGTAACCTGGTAGAAGACGATGCCTTTATCCGGAAAAACCTCCACCGTTTCAATCTGCTGTCCCGGAGAGAAAAAGAAATCATCAGGCTTATTGTAGAAGGGAAGAGCAGCTTTGAAATCGCCTCCTGCTTATACCTATCCATCCATACCGTGAACAACCATCGTAAAAACATTATTCACAAACTGGAAACCAATTCCCTTTCGCAGCTCATCAAATTTGCCGTGTCTTTTGGTATTATCTAAAGGCTAAATTCCCTTTAAAACAACTGAATATTAACATTCTGTAATGACTAGGCTTAGCTATTTTATGCAAACATAATTATGGCGATATTGTAGTAGAAATTATGAAAAGATACAACGAACCCATTGAACTCATCATAGAATACCGCCAGGATCCTCTGATGAAAACAGTGCCTGATATCGCGGCCGATCTGGAAGCCGCAGGTATTCCGGTGGAAAAAACAGCACCCCTGTTTAAACAAGTTGTTGAATCCAAAGATCTGCCCACAGATTCCGTGCTGGCCACAAAGGTGACTGTTAGAACCGCGGTGAACGATGTAGAAGTACATCCATGGGATCTTGCTCATGCTGCTTTGAACTCCGGTACCAATTACCGGTTTATAGAACCCGATCTTTGGCAGGAATATACGGTAGACGATAAGATGCCAGATCATTTCGATGGCACTTCCGCCAAGTCATTTGGTACAGAAGCCAAAGGAGACGACGTAGACCCGGACTGGCCGCCATCACAAAACCTGGTCTGGCATCTTGACGATGACCATTCTCAACTCGGAAGCGCCCGGAAAGAGGTGGCCGAGCTTGACGATTACGTTGTTCGTATAGGTCATCTGGATACTGGCTATACGGACCATTTTGCCATACCTCAGAAAATAAGAGATAACCCTTATCAGCAGAACTTTATAGAAGACGAACAAGCAGATAAAGCCGTGGATATTGGGAGCAAAGGCATGCTCAGACAGCCCTATCATGGTACTGGAACCGGAGGTATTTTAGCTGGCGATAAAATCCAGTTAACCACAGCTACCGGAGAGTTTAATGACTATCTCGGCGCGGCCTATTTTGCAGAGGTAATCAGCTGCCGGATCTCCAAATCTGTTATTCTCTTTAAAACAAGTGCCTTTGCACAAGCACTGAATTACCTCACAGACCTGGTGCATAACGGAACCCAGGTACATGTGGTATCCATGAGTATGGGAGGTGCACCGTCAAGAGCATGGACAGACGCCGTAAATGCAGCTTACGATGCAGGGATAACCATTGTAACCGCTGCCGGAAATAACTTTGCAGGCTTGCCAACCCGCCATGTCGTTTATCCGGCCCGTTTCCAGCGGGTTATAGCTGCTTGTGGAGTAACCTATAATAACGCACCCTATTACACCAGCCTGATCAATGAAATGCAGGGCAATTACGGACCATCCAAAGACATGCAAAAGGCACTCGCTGCTTTCACACCCAATATACTCTGGGCCAACTATGTGACAGGCACGGTACAGTTCAACGGTGCAGGAACCTCTTCTGCAACACCACAAATCGCAGCGGCTGCCGCCATTTATTATAAAAAAAACCACCAGGAACTGGATGCAGCAGAGCCCTGGCAACGCGTTGAAGCGATTCGAAATGCCTTGTTCAGTACGGCAAAAAAGACCGTTAAACCTGGATTTGGTGATTATTCCCAATACTTCGGAAACGGGATTATACAAGCATCTGATGCCTTGAAAGTGACCGTAAAAACCGATATCGCGCAAACCCCGGAAGACAGTTCCCCCTGGTTCCCGATTTTAAATACTTTATTCAAAGAAGTACCTGATGAAAAACAACAGTCCAGACTAGACATGTTCAATACCGAGTTATGGCAATTGTTGTACAGTTATCCGGAGCTCGCCCGGCAAATTGGTGATGATGAGGTAGACTTTAACGAAATCAGCGCACTCCATTGGGATTCCTTTGCAAATGCAGTAATGGAACATCCTGCGGCATCGAAGACCTTAAAAGCATTTTTAAAAAGTAAATTCAATTGAATTAACCCCATAACGATATAGAGATGGCAAAAAAGATCGTCCTTACCCTGGAGGGTAAACTCAAAAAGAAGTATGGGGCCAATATTACCCAGCTTAAAACTATATTTGATAGTCTGGTTACCGCAGATGCTGGGAAGGGTTTATCTACGTTAATTCTGTATGTCGATGATGTTGCAACCGCCGGGAAATATAGTTATCCCATTCCGGCAACATTTGACGAAGCGGCCTGTAAGAATATTGTAGACCAGATCTACTGGAAAGAAAGCCCGGAGTATCTGGCTGTTTTTGGAGCCCAGGACATCTTTCCCTTTCAACAGCTGGTTAATCAACTTCATCAATCCGGCGTTGCAGGGAGTGATCCCGATGCACATATTCCATCAGATCTTCCTTACGCCTGCGATTCTCCATACAGTACCGACTGTAACGCTTTCACCAATCCAACACGTGTGTTTGGCAGAATTCCCGATATGCCCTTGAGCGATCAGGAAGAAGGAACGGGAGACATTGAATATGTAAAAACAGTCATTGAAACCATCAACACTTCAGTGCCCGCTGATCCAGGTATTTTTAAAAACTATTTCGCGATCTCTGCCGATGTCTGGACAGGATCCACACAGATCAGTTTGAGAAATACCTTTAGCAATGCTTTCCAGATGAAAACCAGCCCACCCGATGTGGCAGGGGGCTATAGTACTGCAGAAATAGGTGCCCTTCCTCACTTCTTTAACCTCCATGGTGCACTCAGCAGGCCGAGCTTCTATGGACAAAAAGGCGGTAGTTATCCTGAAGCATTACGTCCGGCCGATCTGTCGGGAAAAGTTAATTCAGGAACCTTTGTTTCTGCAGAATGCTGCTACGGGGCACAATTACTCCCTTTGGGGGTAGGAATCAGCATCGCTAGTACTTATCTGTTAAACAAGGCTGCAGTCTTTATGGGTAGTTCTACCGTAGCTTATGGTCCGGCATCGGGGCAAGGCTTGGCAGATCTGATGTGTCAGTATTTTAGCATCAATATCCTGAATGGTTCTTCCAGCGGCAGTGCACTTTTGTCTGCACGTCAAAAGTTCCTCAGCGTGAGCGGACCAAGCCTCGATTTCCATGAATTGAAGACCCTGGCCCAATTCCATATTTTAGGAGACCCTTCCATACACCCGGTACAATCTCCGGAACCTAAGCAAATGAATACCATTGAAGACAGGCGGTTTACCTTACAGGCAAAAGGTATCAATCTTGGTCTAACCATTCCCAATACGGAAAAAATCAGCGATTCAAGATCTCAAAATCCATTACTGGAGTTTCCATCACTCCAAAACCTGGTTAAATTTGGAATAGCAGACTTAAAGACGGTTTTTGAGGTTGATGAAGTATTTACTAATGACTTTGCTATTGCTGCTCATAACTTTGTTGATGTAGGTAATCTGGCTGGCCGACAGAAAGTTCGTTACCATGTGTTCCAAAAAGGAAGTATCTTTGATAATGGAATCTGTGATCTGAAAGTACTGGTCGTTAAAGAACGAGACAATCAGTTCATGGGCTACCGCGAATACTTAAGCAGGTAAATGATGAAACTTACCGGAAAGATCATTCTAAAACCCTTTGCTACAGGCTCTAAAAGTGACCATGATGCAGTGTACCTGGAAACTGCTACAGGAGATTACCTCCTTCAGCAGAAGGAAGACAACCCATTTGAATGTTCTAACCTGGAAAGTTTCGCAGGGAAAAATGTAACCGTAGAAGGAGAATTGACTGATTACCTTTTTATAGCGAATGGTGTTACAGAAGTGGAATAGAATAGCAGGAGGTTGTATCGCATAGTTTCACTTCCTGTCATTATGAATATTGGTGTAGAATATTTACTTCTTCCTTTCATAGTACATCACAATAGATGCCTTTTGAATGGTGTTAGACCAGAAATTGAAACCAACAACAGCAGGATTTGTATTGGAATCAATATCCAATTTGTCCGCTTTTAAGGCATACACTGTGAATATATACCGGTGCGGACCATGATTTACAGGTGGACATGGGCCACCAAAGCCTTTAATGCCATAATCTGTAATGCTTTGCACTGCATTGGCCGGAAGCAATTTGCCGTCCAGGCTCCCTGCGCCGCTAACCAATTCCTTTACACTAGCCGGTATATTAAACACCATCCAATGCCAGAAACCGCTGCCAGTTGGCGCATCAGGATCATATACCGTTACCGCAAAACTTTTTGTTCCCTCAGGTGCGTTTTCCCAGGACAATTGTGGTGATACATTGGCTCCCTCACAGCCAAAACCGTTAAACTCCTGCTTTTTTGTTCCTTGTCCTCCAATCTCTTTACTCCTCAAAGTAAAGGTTTGTGCGTTTGTTATGGCTGTCAAAATAAACGATGCCATAACTGTTAAAATTATCCTTTTCATACAACAAATTTTTACACAAAGGAAGCATGAAATAACTCGGTTTACGATCTCTTAAAGCTCAAAAAATGTTGCTAAAAGTTCAATTTTAAGCTTTAAATTGTCTAGGTGTTACCTTGTATTCTGTTTTAAAAGCCTGGGTAAAGCTAGACAGACTTTCAAACCCAAGTTCCTCATAGATTTCAGAGGGGCGTTTTCCTTCTTTCAAAAGCAAGTCCGTAGCGAATTGCAGGCGCTTTTTCAAAAACCACTTTCCAGGCGGCATATGGTATATCCTGGTAAACGTTCTTTTAAAAGTAGACAGGCTCATGTTGTTTAAAAATGCGAGTTCCTCTATTGAAAGCTTTTTTAAACTGTTCTTTTCAATAAGCTCATGAAATTGTTCCTTTTCGTCTGAATGATTAGCTAGAAAAGGATGAAGAAAGGCAGGACCTATTTTACTGACCATGTAATACAAAAACTCATGGAGTTTGTTTTCCATAAAATTGGGTAGTAATAGGTTTGAAATGGTTTCTGTTTTTAACAACGATTGTACAAATGAGCGGATATATTCATCGTAGGTTAAAACAAGGAAAGGATTGTTATCTGATTTAGGAACAAGGATGTTATTCTTTTTTATAAAATTGGATACCGCAGTATAATTGAAAAACAGCAGCACACTTCGGTAGTTATTGTTTACTGAAGTCTTTTCCGTCATAATGCAGTTTCCAGCAGAAATCATCATGAACTGATCCTGATTCGTATGGTCGTATTCCTTGCCGTAGTAAATCTCCTTGCTGCCCTCCAATAGAAAGCTGATCACGTTCCTGTTGAGTACCGTCATGATCTTACCAGAGGATTGTTGCATGTGGTAGTTAAAAACAGATACGTTGTTTTTAAGCAAATCAGGGATCTGAAGATCATTTGGTACATTGTATGCTAGGTTTGCCATGTTGCCTTCCAGTTGTTAAATTCCTTTTGACTAACCCTGTATCTCGCAGAGTTGCCCTCATGTAATGAAAGAATTTCGGTTTCTACTGCTTCTGAGAAATGGGCTCTGTCTTCATTAGGTAGCGCATTCGATGTTGCCGTTATCAATTTGGAGGCTTCTTTTGAATTGAGTCCCTCTATAATGATTTGGCTGATCAAGTCCCGAATTTGATTGCGATACTTTAACTTAAACGGATCCGGATCGCCCAATGATTGACGTATTACAGCATATCTTTTAGCAGAACGTTCATAGGCCCACAAGAAAACATCCCTTAGAAGATTTATTTCATTTAACTCATAAATTGCAAGCATTCCCTGCGTGTACAGATCGTCGGGCACGTCTATAAATGATAGGGGAGAAAGGTTACTTCTAATCAATGAAATATTTGCGGCAAGGCGAGAAACGCGTTTATTTACATCATCAAAAGGTTGTAAATATGGTAAATGAACCATCATAAAGAACGATTGCTCGTATGGATTTTCAATTTTCCTTGCTTTTTCAAGTATAAGTTCAAAATGATCCTCAATTAATTGCGGAATTCCTAATGGGGTATAAGCCGAACCACTAATCCCAACTGCCATAGATCGAAGTCTTCCTGGGGCTTGTGGATCAGGTAATAAGTTATTGGCCAGCATTGCATGAAGGTTTAACAATGTATACCTGTTAAATCCAATTTCTTCAACTGCCTGGACAATAAATTCAATTGCATCTTTATGGTTAAGGATCATTTGTGCATCTTTAGCCGATTTTGTTTCATCGGCCTCACCCTGACTAATCAGACGTTCTGTATCGAGTAAGCTATAAGTATTTCCTTCCAGTCTGCTTGAATTCCATGAAAGATCAATCAACAGTCGATTCAAAATATGCTGGACATAAGTACCCGCTGGTTGATCAGTTTTGGTATCGCCAAGTTCAGCAAGTCGGGATAATTCCCGTTTTGACAGATAACTGTCTATATTGGGCTGGTAGGATTCTAGAAAATTCCGTTGATATCCCACCGGTGTTCGTGCTTGTATTGGTGCAGTAACCAATTTTCGTAATTGAATGCTTTTAGTACTAAGGGGTATTAACGTTGATGAATCTGGTGTCGAAACCATTTCATTTTCGCCTGATAGGAGTTTGTAAATAGTTGCCCGGGCATTTCCAGAAATAGTGATCCTACTTTGCTCGAACAGTTTCCTCAGTCTTCGTTGTAGGGTTCTATTACTCATTTCCGGATTATATTCCAGCCGGATTTCGTCAATTCCTGCTCCATCGGGGAACCTTTTTAAGACCATCAAGATGTCATCTTGAGCAGGATTTGCTATTACCTTCTTCATAGTATTGTGACAATTAACATAGTATCGCGACAAATATACGTTTAATCTGTCGCGATACTGGGTATTGCGACAGGTTTTGTTGCTTTTTGTCGCGATACTCAGTATCGCGACAAAAAATGAGCCAGATTACTACGACTAAAATGAAGAAAGTTAGCTGAGCCTACGTGATACATGTTACTTAGATTTCTTCCACTTAATATATCTTGGGAGCTTGACCAATTCTATTAGCTCGTCTATTTCAGAAATCACTGATAGGTCTTCAATCTCCACATAGCCAATATCCAAGGCACTTGACTTTTCGCCTAAAACATTGTCCAGAACTAAATAAGTAGCCACTAGAAAATCAGCCTGGTTGAGGGAATTGTAATCCTCTATGTATACTCTAAGTCCGATTTGTTGAGATGCTTTACTGCTTAGGGGAATAAAATACATCTCATCCGGATTTAGCTTAATTCCATTGTATTCTATTTTGTATTCTTCTCTAGCGGGCTTAAAAGTAATTATATTCCAGTATTCTAATGACGGTGCCTGACTTACAAGATCTTCAACTTTATTGAAAAAATCGGTATTTCCTCCCGCTGAAAGAATTAGGTCTTGCTTTTCATCTGGAACTCCTCCGACCTCGAAAAATAATTGGTCACAGTATTCCTGTAAATGAAAAAGTAACTCATCGAGAAGTCTTTCCCTTTCATTCTCATCATCAATTTGATTAAGAAAATAGTACTTTGCTTCGTTAGCTTTAAACCAATCCCAAAATTGCTTTTCGTTATTTATCATATGTGAGTGATCATAGCTTTAATAAAATGCCAATATACCGATCAGATTTAGAGAATTAAATAGTAATATTATTTGCTATTGGATTTGCGTCACTTTTGAGAAATCATTAGGCAAAAGCCAATATTAAAAAGGATAGGCAAGATGAAATTAAATTTGGACAATATAGAGCAGATGATTTCTGCAATTCTTTTGAAATATAAAGAGTTTCACGGGAATGAAATTGAAATAGAAAGTGATTATTATTGGAAAATTGATGAAAAGGAGATTTATGATGTCAATAAGGAGCCTGGGGATTTCTCAATAGGACAATTAACTGATGACTGGGAGACTCTTCAAAAATCGCTGCAGTCAGATGATTTAATTCCTTATGATTTGCAAAGAATTTCAAATATGCTTCAGGCATTGAGTATTGAGAAACCGATAATTATATAACGGGAGGAGGGTTGATCTATGCCACATAATGTTTATACGCTGCTAATTGTAAGTTTTAAAAGGTTCGCTGAAATTATAGTAACAAATGGAAGTATTGCGTGATGATCAGAGTAATTTTAATTATTTTTACTAGAAAGTATTCAACCTGATTCTTTAATGAAAGAAACGCTCTCCGCCTTTTGGCAATTTTTAAAACAGCCTCGCCTGCTAAGATTTAATAAGGATCGCAAATCGGCCATGAAAGATTTGGTTTGGTTACTTCTGTTGGATTTCCTTTTTGCCGGAATTCTAGTTTCCATATATCTACTACTTGAAAAATACCACCTGATCCGAATTTATGAAACATTTGATCTTTTCAAATATGGATTTGTAGGCGCGATGATTCTGTGCTGTGTTGTAGCCCCATTAATTGAGGAATCCATGTTCCGCTATCAATTGCGGAAATGGAAATTGGCTATTTTTTTTATAATGATTTCTTTGGCAGCAATCATGGCTTATTTTTTTAAGAATGAAAATATTAAGTTCGTGATCTATGTTGTATTCTTTGTTTTGGCAATTACAATTTATGCTACAGTCAGTAGCATGAGAAAAAAAAGGTTATACACCCTTTGGCGTAAATACTATGGATTTCATTTCTACTTTACGGCCTTGGTTTTCGGAATTATACATTTGGGAAACATAAAAGGTCTTACCTTAACTGACCCTTCATTTGTGATTTATATGTTATCACAATCATTTGGTGCGTTAACTATGGGATATATCCGATTAAAATATGGGTTATGGTATTCTATTTTATTACATGGATTCTTTAATGCTATACTTTTTCCGCTTGCATGGTTTTGGAGATGAAAACTAGGTAATAAACTAACTATCTATGAAGAAAACCGCTTTATTGTCGATTATGTCAATAACCATGCTTCTCCTAACAAGTTGCCAACACAGTACAGAACAAAAAGAGTGGGATGTTAGTCAAGGATATGTACCCGATAGCACTACAGCTGTACAAATTGCGCAAATACTGTTCGTTCGGGTCTACGGGGAGAAGGTTCTTGAAAAGAAACCATTTGTTGCAACCTTAAAAAATGGAAATGTTTGGGTTGTAGAAGGCACCTTGAAAGAGCAAAAAGGAGGCGTTCCACATTTAGAAATGCAGAAGTCTGATGGTAAAATTATTTATCTCATTCATGGAAAATAATCTTTGTGTAACTTAAGAAGCTGGACGAAGAGTTATGATTATGGAGTAAGGTTTTTTAATTTAGACCTCATTGATATCCTCTAAATAATTATGAGAGAGAAAATTGTTGTTTGTTTATTGGCTTTTCTTAGCCTGTTGTTCTTAAAGAGAACATTCGGTCAAGAAATTAATAAAAATAATATTGTTGGTATCTGGCAGGTATCAACAAGTAGAGCAGGATCGGCATTGCTTGCGCATTATCGTTTTTTTGATAATGGAAAGTTCATATATAATTTTAATGCATATGATAATACTAGTAGAATTCGAAGCGCCGGGGGATTTTACAAGTTAAAAGGTAATCATCTTAAATTGTATATAACATACAGGACGGAATTGTCTGGTGGTGATTTAGTACAGGGAGCTTTTGGATTTCAACAGGAAGAAATGGTTCTGGAGGGCGCAAAATTGATCAAAGTAACGCAATCTACTAAAGATCCGATTGAACTTACTATATAACCTTGCAAAACGAAAAACCCTATTAAGTGTATGAAACTCCAAAATAATATCTATTACAAAATATCAAAAAAACCGGAGGTGGAATAGCTATATTTTTAAATGAGAACGATCATTACCATGACTTTTTTGTCGATTATATCAATAACCATGCTTCTCCTAACAAGTTGCCAACACAGTACAGAACAAAAAGACTGGGATGTTAGTCAAGGATATGTACCCGACAGCATTACAGCTGTACAAATTGCGCAAATACTGTTCGTTCGGGTCTACGGGGAGAAGGTTCTTAAAAAGAAACCATTTGTTGCAACCTTAAAAAATGGAAATATTTGGGTTGTAGAAGGGAGTATTGATAAAGGCGTAGATGGAGGCGTTCCACATTTAGAAATGCAGAAGTCTGATGGTAAGATAGTCGATCTTTTTCATTACAAATAATATCTAAGCTGAAGCATCATTTAAGCTTATCTTTGCAGCCGAAAACATATTTATGATTGCATACAAACTTTACACTACGCCAGGCGGAGGGTCAGCTTTTCAAAAGGGAAAAATAACCAAACTTCAGCACGTTCCCACATCTTATACTTTTTTCCAGCAGGATGACCCCGCACACCGGGAATTTGACTGGCATGCTGCGCCAAGGAACCAATACGTATTAACCCTACAAGGTTCGCTGGAATTTACCGTAACAGACGGAAGCACATTTGTGGTAAATCCAGGAGATATCCTTATTGCGACTGATGTTGAAGGAACAGGACACAAGTGGAGGATGTTGAGTGAAGAAAGTTGGCTGAGAGCCTACGTAGTATTGGAAGATGTAAATCAAGATGGATTCGTTCCGGACCCGAACTGATGATATTCTGGAAGAAATATCTGTTGCTATACTCAATATCGTGACAAAAAATGGAATCCGTTGTTGCTATTAGAGTTTTAATT
>NZ_QAIL01000139.1 GCF_003061025.1 Pedobacter sp. HMWF019
TTGTTAATGTTTGTTTTAGGCAAGTTTGCCTGGAAGCCAGTATTGGCAGCAATTAAAGAGCGTGAACAATCTATTGATGATGCACTGAACAAAGCAGATCTTGCTAAACAGGAGATGGCACGTTTAACAACTCAAAATGAAGAGTTATTGAAATCTGCACGTGCAGAGCGTGACCATATCTTAAAAGAAGCCAAAACTTTAAAAGACAGTATTATTAATGAAGCTAAAACTCAGGCACATACTGAGGGTGCAAAATTAATCGAGAAAGCAAAGATTGAAATTGAAAATCAAAAGAAAGCCGCTTTATTCGAATTGAAAAGCCAGGTGTCTACTTTATCTATCGATATCGCTGAGCGTGTATTACGTGCACAGCTGGAAGATAAAGCAAAGCAGGAGGATTTGGTTGCAAATCTTTTAAAAGATGTTGAATTAAACTAATTGAGATTGTCAGTTAGCTAAAGAAGATTAGAATGTCAGAAAATAAAGCAGCATCGAGATACGCCAAATCAATCATAGACCTTTCTATAGAGAACAATGCTCTGGAGAGTTTGAAGAATGATATGATTTTGGTAGAACAGGTGATTGATCAGAATCCTGAACTGGAGGCTATCCTTAAAAACCCAATTGTTCCCCAGGATAAAAAAGTAGGAATCCTTGAAGGATTGTTTGGCGGCAAGGTAGATAAGATCACCATTTCATTTATGAAACTGATGGTTAATAAAGGCCGTTCTGCCCTTTTATTTGGAGCATCAAAAGAAGTGATTGCACAATACAACTCTATAAAAGGAATCGTGACGGCAGATGTTACTTCTGCAACTGCGCTTACAGAGAGCAGCAGAGCGGAGATCATCGCGATTGTGAAAAAAGAGATTGGTGCGAATGAAGTTCTGATCAAAGAAAAGATCAATGCAAATCTGATTGGTGGTTTTGTGCTGAAAGTTGGAGATAAGCAGTTTGATGCAAGTATCTCTAATGGCTTAAATAAATTAAAAAAGGAATTTGCCCAGGGTGTGGTATAATTCAAATAAATAAAAGATAATATATTACTGATTTACAATAGAAAATATAAATTATGGTAGAGGTAAGACCAGACGAAGTATCGGCAATTATCAGGCAACAATTGTCGGGCTTTAAATCAGAAGCTGAACTTGAAGAAGTTGGTACCGTATTACAAGTGGGTGATGGTATTGCCCGTGTATATGGTTTAACAAAAGTTCAATCAGGTGAGCTTGTTGAATTTGATAGCGGTTTGCAAGGTATTGTATTGAACCTTGAAGAAGACAATGTTGGTGTGGTTTTATTAGGCCCTTCCGACAATGTTAAAGAAGGTGATACAATCAAAAGAACCAAAAAGATTGCCTCTATTAAAGTAGGTGAAGGTATGTTGGGTCGTGTGGTAAACACGCTGGGCGAGCCTATCGACGGAAAAGGACCTATCATAGGTGAAACCTTCGAAATGCCTATCGAGCGTAAAGCACCTGGTGTAATCTATCGTCAGCCGGTTAACGAACCTTTACAAACTGGTATCAAAGCAATCGACGCGATGATTCCTATTGGTCGTGGTCAGCGCGAGCTGGTGATTGGTGACCGTCAGACTGGTAAGAGTGCGGTTTGTATCGATACCATTATCAACCAAAAAGAATTCTATGAAGCAGGAAACCCTGTTTTATGTATATATGTTGCTTGCGGACAAAAAGCAAGTACAGTAGCAAACGTTGTACGTACCCTTGAAGAAAATGGTGCAATGGCTTATACAGTAGTTGTTTCGGCTTCTGCTGCTGATCCTGCCCCACTTCAGTTTTACGCGCCTTTCTCTGGTGCTGCAATTGGTGAGTATTTCCGTGATACAGGTCGTCCTGCGTTAATCGTTTATGATGATTTGTCTAAACAAGCTGTGGCTTACCGTGAGGTTTCTTTGTTACTTCGTCGTCCACCGGGCCGTGAGGCTTATCCTGGAGACGTGTTTTATCTGCACAGTCGTTTGTTAGAACGTGCTGCAAAGATCAACGCGAATGATGATATTGCTCAGAACATGAACGATTTGCCTGAGTCGTTAAAAGGTAAAGTAAAAGGTGGTGGTTCTTTAACTGCACTTCCAATTATCGAAACTCAGGCTGGTGACGTTTCTGCTTATATTCCAACCAACGTAATTTCAATTACTGATGGTCAGATCTTCTTAGAATCAAACTTGTTTAACGCAGGGGTTCGTCCGGCGATTAACGTAGGTATTTCGGTATCTCGTGTGGGTGGTAACGCTCAGATCAAGTCTATGAAGAAAGTAGCTGGTACATTGAAATTAGATCAGGCGCAGTATCGCGAATTAGAGGCTTTCTCTAAATTTGGATCAGACCTGGACGCGGCAACTAAATCTGTTTTGGATAAAGGTGCCCGTAACGTGGAAATCCTTAAACAAGGACAGTTCTCTCCAATGACTGTAGAGAAACAGGTTGCTATTATCTACATTGGTACTAAAAACTTGATGCGTACGGTTCCTGTAAACAAAATCAGAGAATTTGAAGCAGAATTTTTACAGCAGCTGGAGCAACGTCATGCAGATACTTTAAACGCTTTAAAAGCGGGTAAACTGGATGATCAGATCACCGGTGTATTAGAAACAGTAGCTAAGGAATTAGCAGGTAAATACTAAAATTGCGCTGCAGAAGATAAAAAAGAATGGCTAATTTAAAAGAAGTAAGAATACGCATATCATCGGTACAGTCTACACAGCAGATCACCAAAGCCATGAAAATGGTTTCGGCTGCAAAGCTGAAGCGTGCGACCAATGCTATTATACAATTACGTCCCTATGCTACAAAGCTAAAAGAGATCTTAGGAAATCTATCGGCTAGTCTGGAAGGATCTTCGTCACCTTTTATACAGGAACGTGAGCCTAACAAAGTTTTAATTGTTGTGGTATCTTCTAATCGTGGTCTTGCGGGAGCTTTTAACATGAATGTGATTAAAGCCACCAATAACCTGATCGCAGAGAAGTATAGTGAGCAATACAAGAACGGCAATGTAAGCATCGTTGCTATTGGTAAGAAATCTCAGGATTTTTACGAAAAGCGTGGCTATAACGTTATTGGTAATAATAATGATGTCTATGCTGCCCTGACCTTTGAGAATGTAACTAAAATTACAGATTCCATTATGAATGGTTTCAAAAAAGGAGCGTATGACAGAGTAGAGGTAATCTATAACCGCTTTAAAAATGCCGCTGTTCAGTTTGTAACTACGGAGCAATTATTACCACTTCCAAAGGCAGAGACTACTGAAGTGAAAACTTCAAATGTAGATTATATTCTGGAGCCTTCGAAAGAAGAAATCGTAGCACAATTGATCCCTAAGTCTATTAAGATCCAGCTGTACAAAGCTGTACTTGATTCACATGCTTCGGAACACGGTGCACGTATGACTTCAATGGATAAAGCAACAGAAAATGCCGGTGACCTGCTGAAGGCTTTAAAACTTTCTTACAACCAAGCTCGTCAGGCTGCTATTACTACAGAGCTTACAGAGATTGTAAGTGGTGCAGCTGCATTAAACGGATAAGTTAACCAACTATATAATTAAGCCCTTATCAATGCGATAAGGGCTTTTTTGTTTTAATTGTGGTCTACTGGCCGATATTGGCTAATTTTGGAAAAATGATTTAATATATGAAAAGACAATTGATATCTATAAGTGCTTTGTTTTTATTGCCACTCGCCTTGCTGGCCCAGCAAAATCCTGCTGGAGGTGCCCGCGATTATACTACGTCAATTTTATGGCAGCAGCGTTCGGGTGAATACCGGGCACTTGCTTTCCAGGCCTATAATTTTGCCCGTTTGTCGCTTTTAGAGCAAATGAAACTTGCCGATAGTACGAAGAAGAATTGTGTGGTTGTCGATATAGATGAGACGGTGCTGGATAATTCTCCTTTTCAAGGGACAGAATTAAGGCGTGGTATCAGCTATAATGCAACCGACTGGTCAAACTGGACAAGTAAGGGAGCAGCAGACACAGTACCTGGTGCCCTGGGTTTTTTAAAATATGCTGCATTCAAAAACGTAGAAGTATTTTATATCACCAACAGGGAAGTTGCAGAACACAATGGAACACTTAGAAATCTCCAGGATCATGGGTTCCCTTATGCAGATGAAGCACATTTAGTACTGAAAAGCGGTACCTCTGATAAGGAACCACGCAGACAAAAAGTGATGGAAACTTATAATATACTTTTGCTTTGCGGGGATAACCTGAGTGATTTTTCAAATGTGTTTTATCGCGAGAATAAAGACACTAAAGAAGAGGTAGACCGTGCCCAGCAACTATTTGGAACAAAATATATTGTGTTGCCTAATCCAATGTACGGTGATTGGGAGAAACAGTTTTATAAAGGAAAAGACCTTAAAGAGAGTGACCGTTCCAAGCAAAGGATGGAAGGATTAAAAACTTATTAAGGAATGTGCTTTATTTTAATGAATTAATCTTTATTTTTGTGCATTAAATAAAACTTAACATGGAGCAAACACCAAAACACAATACAGAAAGCATGAAAACAGCGAACCAGACATCAATATATCAATTGTTGGTGGTGGGTATCATTGTCAGTATCCTAGGCGTATACCTTCGTTTTGCTGGTGATTCTTCAACTTTATCCATTATTTCATGGGTAATCTTATTTGTAGGTGCATTTATCTGCTGCAAAGCAGTATTTAAAATATTAGCTGCCTAACCATATAGGCCATTTTCAACAGGAAGTCCTCATTGGTTTACATACCAGTGAGGATTTCTTGGTTTCAGACATTTGTGGGCCCGAACAGGTAAAGGTTACTTTTTCTATACTCGTGGTATTAAGGGGAAATCTAACCTTTATAATGATGAAAAAGTATTTGTTTTTTGCAGTGATCAGCATAGCCATCTGGAGCTGTAATAGTAGTAATAAAATGGAATCAGCGGATACAACAGAAGCTTTAAACGAAGGCTCGGCGGATACTGTTTCGAGTGATAAGATCATAAAAACCGCCGATATGCGTTTCAGGGTGAAAGATGTACAAGCGGTAAAAGAGAAGCTCAGTAATTCTATAAAAGAAGAAGGTGGTATGGTTGTGGAATTCACTGTTCAGAGCAATATCATGCGCACAGAGAAAACGAAATATTCAACAGATTCTCTTCTGGAACTAACTTCTTATAGAAAAGAAGGACAGGTTGTTGCTAAAGTTCCTTCTGATAAGCTCGATGATTTTACCAATAAAGTGGTTAAAATGGCGGTATTTGTTGATCAGCAATCGCTAAAACTAGACGATCAGAGCATGAATTATCTATCTAATGCTTTAAAAAACAGGAATAGAGTGGAAGCTGTTCAGCAGTTGAATAAACATGCAAATAAGAAAAGCAATAATGTAGAAACTGCCTTAGAAATTAAAGATGATTATGTGGATAAAAAAATCCAGAATCAGACGATTGACAGTCATGTAAAGTACAGTACGATTACCTTAAATTTTTATCAGGACAATACAGTACAGAAGCTGGTGGTGGGTAATGATGACCTATATGACTACCGACCTGCATTCCTTAATAGGTTTTGGTTGGGCATCCAGAATGGATGGGTAATCTTTAAAGAGTTTATTTTAATTCTGACCAATTTATGGGTCCTGATCCTTTTGGCTGGGGCTGGATATTTTGTATTCAGACATTACCGCAGGAAAAGAAAAATGATTGGTGCTTAGTTTAAAAAGAAGCCAGGTTTAAAAAGGTCCAATAAGTGTCCAATCTTTTGGGGCACTTCATTACCGGGGCTTTTTTTATTTTACTCTCTTTTTATTGTCCTGAACAAAAGAGGCCCATCCCGAATAAGATTTAGCCTTGCCGCTTCCTCCACTGGGCACTCTTTGAAAGGAGTGGCAAACAGCCACGGCCAGCCCGTCAGTCGCATCCAGGAATTCTGGTGTTTCTTTGAAGTTTAAAAGTCTTTGAAGCATGGCCGCCACCTGTTCTTTGCCAGAACTTCCATTCCCTGTAATAGATTGTTTGATCTTTCTGGGCGCATATTCTGTAACCGGAATATTTCTGGATAGCGCCGCAGCCATGGCAACGCCCTGGGCCCGGCCTAATTTTAACATAACTTGTATGTTCTTTCCATAAAAGGGGGCCTCGATGGCCAGTACATCCGGTTTATATTCATCTATCAAATGAATAGTTTTCTCGAAGATGCGCTGAAGCTTTAAAAAATGGTCGTCAAGGTGTTCCATTCGCACAATACCCATTGTAACCAACTCCATTTTACTGCCCTTTTCCAGAATCGCCCCGTAACCCATTACAGCGGTTCCGGGATCAATCCCCAGGATAACCCTTTCCTTTTTTTCCACCAACATAAAACAATATTAAGCATATTTGCAGAGAGTAAAATAAAAAGTTTGACATCGAAGTATAAAAAGATATTCTCCTACCTTATTAAAATTGCAATTGTTGTTTTTGCATTTTGGTTTATTTATATTAAGCTGACCACTAATAATGACTTAAAGAGTTTTGGCAGGTTGATCAAAGACATGCCAGAACACCAAATGGAAATTATTCTGGCCGTAGTAGTGGGGCTTATGTTTGTGAATTGGGGCCTTGAAGCTTTAAAGTGGAGAAGGCTGGTGAATAGTATTGAAAAAATTAGTCTTTGGAAAGCGATAGAATCCGTGTTTTGCGGCCTAACCTGGGCGGTATTTACCCCGAACAGGATCGGGGAATATGGAGGGCGGGTCTTTTTTCTCTCACCCAAAAGAAGGATCATCGGCGTGGTAGCGATGGCTGTGGGAAACATCGGTCAGTTGGTATTGACCAATGTTTTTGGTTCTATAGCCATTTGTGCATTTATTTATAAATTTAATCTTCTTGATTACCGTTTGTTTCTTGCCCTTTGTGCCTTAGCCGGTACTTTTAGCTTATTTTTCCTGATATTCTTCTTTAACATCAGGTGGCTGAACGGCATTTTACTGTCTATTCGTTTTACAAGAAAATATAAAAGGTTTTATAAAGTACTGGCGCGGTATAAAAAACTGGAGCTTTTAAGGATACTGATGTTCTGCCTGGCCCGTTACCTGGTATTCAGTACCCAGTACTTTGTCATGTTCTTTTGGTTGATTCCTGGTTTGCATTATGCAGATATCATGATGATGGTTTGCATATTATTCTTTGTCCAGTCTTCGCTGCCTTCACTTGATCTTTTTGATATCGGAATAAGAAGTGTTACTGCATTGTTTTTCTTCAAGTATATCACAGATCAAAATACAGCTGTTGTAGCCTGTACCGCTAGCATTTGGCTTATAAATATTATAATTCCTGCTATATTAGGCTCTTATTTCGTCTTTAAACTCAATTTTTTTGGAAATACTCAACGTACCTAACTATTTTTCTGCTATTCTGACCATCAACTATGTTCTGGTTGTTGTTACTTTTATCCGGGGCTGGCATAAATTAATGCCTTACAAAGCCTCAGCAAAGAAATGTACCACTCCGGTATCTGTTATTGTTGCTGCACGGAATGAGGCAGGAAGTATATCTCATACGATAGAAGATTTGCTCGCTCAGGATTATGATAAAGACCTGCTGGAGATCATTTTTATAGATGACCATTCAACAGACAATACGGTAGAGATCATAACTGGTTACAAGGACATAAAACTGATCATTCTGAATGAAGATAAAGCTTTAAATTCCTATAAGAAAAAGGCAATACAAACAGCTATAAGCGGGGCAACAGGGAAACTGATTGTAACTACCGATGCGGATTGCAGGATGGGCCCAAACTGGTTAAAAACAATTGTAAGCTATTATGAAGAGCATGATTACAAAATGATCTCCTCGCCAGTGGTCTATTTCAAAGAACAGAGCTTTTTTGAACGCGCACAGGCGCTGGAATTTCTCTACCTGATCGGCCTTGGAGCCTCCACAATTGGAAATGGGAAACCTTCTACCTGTAATGGGGCGAACCTGGCTTATGAACGGGATGCCTTTTATGAGGTGGGTGGATTTAAAGGGATAGATGACCTCGCTTCTGGTGATGATGAGTTGCTGCTACATAAAATGGCGGCCAGATACGAAAAAAAAATTGGGTTCCTTAGAAATTACGAGGCAATGGTTTATACTTTTGCCAAGCCCAATATGTCAGAATTTATCCAACAAAGGAAGCGCTGGGCTTCAAAGAGTACCCGATATAAAAATAAATCGATCATTGTGCTTGGTGTATTTGTCTGGTTGTTTAACTTGAGTATACTGGCCAATGTTGTTGCCGGCTTGTTTGTTGGTGTGTTTTTTAAAGTCGCTCTTGTCCAGCTACTGATTAAAATTGTTTTTGAATTTTTGTTTCTTTGGGATGTGACCAGATTTGCAAAAAGGCGAGAACTGCTTGCTCTTATGCCTGCATTAAGTCTGATGCATATCATTTATATTATTTTTATTGGCGTTGCCGGTAATTCCGGGAAATACAATTGGAAGGGAAGAATGGTGAAATGAGTAAACATAGTCCTTCAGGAAAGATCTGGATAAAATTCAAAAGGAACAAACTGGCCTTTTGCGGATTATTCTTTTTAGGACTGCTGATCCTTTTGGGTATTTTGGGTTACCTGGTTACACCAGACCAAAGCCCGATGGCCAATACCATGCACCTGCAATTGAGTAATAAAAAACCGGGAAGGACTTTTCATTTTCTGATCATCAGTAAAAAGACAGATGTAAAAAGAGTAAACCTGCTGGGTAAAATGCTGTATGGGCAACCGGTAGATTTTATGAGTATCCCCGTGACAACTTACCGCCAGGAGGGCAACAAGGTATATGCAAGAGAATATATTGGTGATGATGAACGTGCAGAAGAAACCATTTATCCATTGGTTCAGGGAAATAACCGTTATACACAAACTTTCTGGCTAGGTACCGACCTCTACGGGAGAGATCTCTTAAGCAGGTTAATCTTAGGGATCCGGGTTTCTCTGTCTGTGGGTTTGGTAGCGGTATTGATTTCTCTTTGCATTGGGATCAGTCTTGGGGCTCTGGCCGGGTATTTTGGCGGTAAGGTCGATGCACTCATTAGCTGGTTCATGAATGTGATTTGGTCGCTGCCTTCGTTATTATTGGTTATTGCTATATCCTTTGCCTTAGGAAAGGGCTTCTGGCAAATCTTTATTGCTGTTGGTTTATCAACATGGGTTGATGTGGCTCGTTTGGTTAGAGGACAGGTCCTTGCTTTGAAAGAGGTTGAATTTGTAGAGGCATCCAAAGCTTTGGGATTCTCTACTTTCAGAACGATTATGAAGCATATTTTGCCCAATATTGCCGGGCCGATTCTGGTGGTGGCTTCTGCTAATTTTGCTTCTGCAATATTACTGGAATCCGGACTTAGCTTTCTGGGCTTTGGTGCACAGGCACCTATGCCGAGCTGGGGAGGGATGATAAAAGAGCATTACGGTTATATTATTATGGATGCGGCTTACCTTGCAGTTTTGCCGGGTTTTGCCATTATGCTGACGGTATATGCCTTCAACTTGCTGGCTATAGGTCTAAGAGACGCCTTTGATGTAAAGTCAGAAAATGTAACAGTCTAGTTTAAACCTTAAATCATTAACTTTGCGGGATGTTATTGAATTGTTATCAGGAAGAATTATTGGAAGCGGGCTGTGATGAAGCCGGAAGAGGTTGTCTGGCAGGTCCGGTATTTGCAGCAGCTGTGGTTTTACCCAAAGATTTTGTGGCTGGTGAACTGACAGATTCCAAAATGCTGAAGCATTCACAACGGGAGCGGTTGAGGCACATTATAGAAAAAGAGGCTTTGGCCTGGGCTGTCGCTTCTGTAGATAATGAAGAAATAGACCGTATTAATATTTTAAATGCTTCTTTTCTTGCCATGCACAGGGCTATCGAAAAATTAAGCATTGCACCAAAGTATTTAAGCATCGATGGTAACAGGTTTAAAGCTTACCCTGAGATTCCGCATAGCTGTATCATCAAGGGAGATGGGAAATACTTAAATATTGCCGCCGCGTCTATATTGGCTAAAACCTATAGAGATGAATATATGGTTAAAATAGGGGAAGAATACCCTTTATATCAATGGCATCAGAATAAAGGATATCCGACAATTGCTCATCGTACTGTTTCTTTAGAACTAGGCTTAACGCCATACCACCGCAAGAGTTTTACGGTGAGTCATCCACAACTGGATTTGTTTGCAGTTTAAGACACTATTTTCCTCCTAAAAAGCCGAAAAAACTAGGTTTCTGTGACGAAATTAGTCCACTTAATTTAGTATTTTCACACTGTTGAAAGTATTGATGCTTACATACCGCGTCCCGTTTCCACCCAATAGTGGATACCCTATCGTTGTTTATAACACGATAAAGGGATTGCTCAGGCACGATATAGACGTTACCTTGTTCAGTATCAATACCAATAAACACCGGGTGGACGTGGATGATATTTATGACCCGATCTATGACGGCGTAAAATTTTACTCTTATGATATCGATACTGAAGTCAATATCTGGGGAGCTATATTCAACGTATTTTCTAATCAGTCCTATAATGTTTCCCGGTACTTTGATGACAATGCAGCCAAGTTGCTGGAGAATATTTTAAGGGAAACAGAGTTTGATATTATTCAGTTTGAGGGACTTTTTGTGGTTCCTTATCTGGATACCGTGAAGGCTTATAGCAAAGCCAAGATCATTTACCGCGCGCACAATATTGTATTTGATGTATGGGAGCGTATTGCCTATACCGAAAGGTTTAGGCCAAGAAGGCGTTATCTGGAATTTTTAGCCAGGAGACTGAAATCTTACGAGACTGAACAGATGAACCGGTTTCACCAGATTTTTGCTATCAGTGAACAGGATAGACAGAGCATACTGCGGTTTGGTTGTGAAACCAGCCTTGATGTCTTTCCTGTAGCGCTTGATTTTGATAAGTATGTTACTGATCCTTCAAAGACGAGCTTTGCTACCCTTTTTCATTTGGGGGCAATGGATTGGCGGCCAAATAAGGAGGGATTGGAATGGTTCCTGGATGAAATATGGCCGGATATTGAAAAACTGAATAGTGAGCTGCGCTTCTATATTGCCGGAAAGAATATGCAGCAGCAGTTTTTTGACTATGATTCGGAGAATCTGGTGGTGGAAGGAGAAATTCTGGATGCGGTCGAGTTCATCAATTCCAAAGCCATTATGATTGTTCCCTTATTGTCCGGAAGTGGGATGCGTGTAAAGATTATAGAAGGTATGGCCATGAGAAAGTGCATTATTGCCACGACGATGGCTGCCGAAGGGATCACCTGCGAAAATGGGAAGGATATTCTGATTGCGAATACGCCCGACGAGTTTTACAGGGCCATTTTACAATGCATCACCAATCCCAACAAATGGAGGGAAATTGGAGAAAATGCACGTAAAACTGCCGAACGTAATTACGATATTTCTACAATTACAGAAGGAATGGTGAATATCTACAGGCGGCTTATAAATGTGTAAAAATTGTGTACTTTTGGCCACCATTTTTATATAGAAAGTATGAATAATACCGCATTAACAGATAAACACATTTCATTGGGCGCTAAAATGGTGCCATTTGCAGGATACAATATGCCTGTTCAGTACGAAGGCATTAATGCCGAACACAATACGGTAAGAAACGGGGTTGGTGTTTTTGATGTCAGTCATATGGGCGAATTTATCCTGAAAGGAGAGAAAGCCCTTGACCTTATTCAGCGTGTAACCAGCAACGATGCATCTAAACTGTATGATGGAAAAGTTCAGTATTCTTGTTTACCAAATGAACAAGGTGGAATTGTAGATGACCTTTTGGTATACCGGATAGATGATAAAACCTATATGCTGGTGGTTAATGCTTCCAATATTGAGAAAGACTGGAACTGGATCCAGAAATTCAACACAGAGGGTGTAGAAATGCATAATATCTCTGATAAAACCTCTCTTTTGGCTATACAGGGACCAAAAGCAGCAGAAGCCTTACAGAAATTAACGGATATTGACCTGGCTTCTATGGAATATTATAATTTCAAAAAAGGCGTATTTGCAGGGGTTGACAATGTAATTGTTTCAGCAACAGGATATACAGGTGCCGGCGGTTTCGAAATCTATTTTGAGAATGACAAAGCATATGCCATCTGGGATGCTATTTTTGAAGCCGGCGCTGAATTCGGTATTAAACCAATCGGACTTGGTGCACGTGATACCCTGCGCTTAGAGATGGGTTTCTGTTTATATGGAAATGACATCGATGATACCACTTCTCCAATTGAAGCCGGTCTGGGGTGGATCACTAAATTTACCAAGCCTTTTACCAATTCTGAGGCTCTTCAGGCACAGAAAGAAGCGGGTATCCAAAAAAAACTGGTTGGTTTTGAAATGATAGACAGAGGTATTCCGCGTCATGACTATGAAATTGTAGATGAAGCAGGTCAGGTAATTGGAAGAGTAACTTCGGGTACGCAATCTCCCTCTCTGCAAAAAGCAATTGGAATGGGCTATGTGAATTTAGACAAGGCCAAAGAAGGTACAGAAATCTATATCCATATCCGCAATGCAAAAATAAAAGCTAAAGTCGTTAAGTTCCCATTTTATAAATAGATCACTAAACCATAGATGCAAAGGAAAATTGAAGTTTGTTTAACTCCGGCTTTACTGGATTTATATGCAATTGAAGAAAGTATAGTTGTTGTCATTGATATCTTAAGGGCAACATCATCTATGGTGTATGGTATTGACAATGGGGCTGAGGCCATTATACCCGTTGCACAAGTGGAAGACTGCCTGAATTTTTCAGACAAAGGCTATTTACTGGCGGCGGAAAGAAATGGGGAAGTGGTTGAAGGATATGACTTCGGCAATTCCCCATTTTCTTATACTAAAGAAAAAGTAGCGGGCAAAACGATTGTTTTGACCACCACCAACGGGACTAAGGCCCTTCATCTGGCCAGAGCACGCGCCTTCAAAGTAGTGATCGGTTCCTTTTTGAACCTGGAGGTATTGTGTACCTGGCTTAAAGCACAGGATAAAAATGTATTGCTGCTTTGTGCAGGCTGGAAGGACCAGTTTAACCTGGAAGACACCCTGTTTGCAGGGGCAGTAGTTCATCAGCTGAAAGCAAACTTTGATCATTTCGATGACTCCAGTGTAGCAGCTGAAGACCTCTACATTTTGGCTAAAGAAGACCTTAGGCAATACATTGCAAAGTCATCTCATAGCCTTCGGTTGGCTGCATTAAACATCGAGGAAGATGTTAAATTCTGTTTACAACTGAACCTTTGTAAGGCCATTCCAGTTCTGGAAGGGGAACGTCTTGTTCTCTTGAAATAAGGATTAAACCTGCGGCTTGTTCATGAGCGCCCGTAGTTTCTCATTGTGTTTAATGGTCTTGAGTGTCTCTTCGTAGGCCAGCCAATAAATAATTTCCGCTTTTTTCATGTCAAAAGTACTGATTTCACCCATACCCTTAGGTTCTATAAGGACGTCACAGAAAGCAGATTTCTGCTCCATATCTTTGTTAATCGACATTATGCCAGCCCTGCTCATCAAGGCTGTAATCCCCGTAATTTTATCTACTTCCTTAAGGTGGTTACAGGAAGATCCGATGATGAAGTCGCAGTCTTTCATTAAGGGTTCAACCGGAAAGTTATTCAGGATCCCACCATCCACATACATTTGACCACCAATCATAATCGGTTTAAAGATCCCGGGGATACAGCTGGAGGCTTGTATGGCCTGAATCAATGGCCCTTTGGTAAAATAGACGAGTTTGCCTTCACTAAAATTTGTTGCCGCGATGGTGAGCGGGATCTTTAATTTTTCTATACTGTTTTCAGGGAAATATTCTTTCAGAAGGTCGGAAGTATGCTCAATATTGATCAATCCAAGAGAGCCTACAGCGGGTCTTACAAAACGTAGTAATTTGGTTTTTGTGAAAATATTAAAGCCTTCTTCCGGATCAATACCCGCGGCGTAAAAAGCACCTGCAATAGAACCTGCACTGGTGCCGCTAATGTGACTAAAGCGGATACCAGCATTTATAAATGCTTTTAAAACCCCAAGGTGCGCAATTCCTCTAATCCCACCACCGGATAAAACGATACCAATCTTTGTCATTAATTTCTTATTTAGGTTTGTACTTTGAAGCGCTTAATATCTTTTGCGCATCATTATCTTCCATCAATTGCTGCAGCGTAATTTCCGGATTTTTCTCCATATACTTCCTAACAATTTGCCAACCCGTCCAGATGCCGAGCTTTGGGGCCGATTGATTTTTTTCACCGATACCCGGTGTAAAAGGCCCTTCACTAAGAAATACCTGCATTTTTGGGTAATCTGTACTAAATAACAATTCATTTTCCATAAAGAAAGCCCAAATGTTACCCTCATATTTTTTACACCAATTTAACTGTTCTGGAGTATAACCGATCTTTATTTCATCCGAAACCTGATCATCCAGTACTTTATCCATAAAATAGAGGATCTTTCCGCTGTAGATCATTTTGGAAATCAGACTCCGGTTCTCCTCCCTTTCAGGAAACAGTTCTTCTCTGGCGTAAGTTTCTGCTATTCTCGGGCTAATGTACTCCGGTGAAAACCTCCTGGAAAGATATACTGGGACACTGGTAACAATGGCCCTGTAAAACTGGCTATCCTTGCCCAGGAACATGTCCAGACCTAGGCCCATATAATTGTCGCCGATGGGCATTTGTACGGCAAAACCTGAGATAAATGCAATAAACTTTGGTACATGGGCATTGGGATAATAGTATTTGATATATTTGAAAACCTGGCTTAGCGATTGCTCTTCCTGTGCCAGAGAGGGGAAGACGCCATCTGCTTCCTTGCTGAGATCTGCATAGGCCTTGTCCTGATAAAGAGTGTCCAGAATCTGAGCTCCGGTATAATCGGGAGTTCCAATCATCCTGTGAATATAATCATCATAAAAAGAGCCATATTTTTTTTTCAGTAACTGATCCGCTTTTAAAGCTCCCTGTTTTTTAAACTGGGCCAGGTCTTTGTCGAAACGCTCTATATGAATGTCAATCTTAATCTGGCTTACATCAGGCTTTTTCGATTGCCGGCAAGAAAAAAAAACAAGCGCTAACAGAAAAAATAGATAAATTTGGGGATGTTTTACGTTATATCTCATTTAGAGCAAATATAACCAGATCAAGCATGAAATTACAGCATCTGTATCTAACACCAACCACAATGATTAAAAAAATACTCCTTTCTCTCTTCTTACTCGTTTCAGCCAGTCCTCTTTTTGCCCAAAACACTCCAATTATGGATTACGGATTTCGTCTTGGTTTAACTGCACATCCAACTTTCGGATGGATAAAGGCAGAAAATGGAAAGGGCAATGGCACAAGTTTAGGCTTTTCTTATGGACTTCTTGCTGATTTTAATTTTGCTGAAAACTATAGTCTGGCAACTGGCATTACTGTGACCACTATTAACGGAAAAAGCACTGAAATCAATCCACGATTATATGCGCAAAATGCCAATACTACAGTAGCTACCGCTTATGATTTAAAATATAAACTTCAATACCTGGAGTTGCCCCTTACAGTGAAACTTAAAACCAATAAGATTGGTGATCTGAGATGGTACGGACAGTTTGGTTTGTCTAACGATTTCAATATTGGTGCAAGGCAGGACGCAGAAAGCGGAGGCAAAGGAATCGTGACTAACCAGAACATCAAATCTTCTACCCGTTTTTATCGTGCAGGTTTGATTCTGGGCGGTGGCGGTGAATTTGACGTCGATACCCATACCAGTATTACTGCCGGTTTAACCTATAATAATGGGTTTACCAATATTGTTAAGGATGGTGACAGAAGCGTAAAGAACCATTATATTGCCTTGAACTTCGGAATATTCTTTTAAAAACATGAAGATTGCACTCGCTCAACTGAACTACCATATTGGAAATTTTGAGGCCAATACCCATAAAATCATTGAACATCTTGGTCTAGCTAAAGAGAAGGGAGCTGATTTGGTCGTGTTTGCAGAACTTGCTGTCTGCGGATATCCGCCACGCGACTTCCTGGAATTCGAAGAGTTCATTTCTCTTTGCGAGCAAGCTGCTTTAAAAATTGCGGAACATTGTACAGACATTGCCTGCATTATTGGTCTACCTGTAAAAAATGAACAGCTTGCCGGTAAGGATCTGTTCAATGCGGCTTATTTTATTGAAAATGGTCAGGTCAAAAGCATCGTCAGAAAGGCGTTGCTTCCGAACTATGATGTTTTTGATGAATACCGTTATTTTGAACCGGCCACCAGTTTTGAATGTATACATTTTAAAGGGAAGAAAATCGCGCTAACCATTTGTGAGGATCTGTGGAACATTAACAATAATCCTTTATATGTTTCCAACCCCATGGATAAACTTATTCTGCAGCAGCCGGATTTGATGATCAATATTGCTGCATCCCCTTTCTCTTATTGCCATGATGATGAACGTATCGTGGTACTGGCAGAGAATGCCCGGAAATATAAATTACCACTGTTGTATGTGAATCAGATTGGCGCGCAGACGGAGATTATCTTTGATGGGGGCTCTATGGTTTTTGATGCAAAAGGGCAGATGCTTGACGAACTCCCTTACTTTAAGGAAGCTATAGGCTTATATGAATTTAAAGATCAACAGATTCAGCACCTTCAGCCGTTGGAGCATCAGCCGGTACCTGATATAGAACAGATCCATGATGCACTCCTTCTTGGTATCAAAGACTATTTTGAAAAGTCCGGTTTTAAAAAGGCCGTATTGGGTCTGTCCGGTGGAATTGATTCGGCAATTGTATGTGCACTGGCTTGCCGTGCCCTTGGTGCAGAAAATGTTATGGCTGTACTGATGCCCTCTAAGTACTCTACGGATCATTCCGTACAGGATGCATTGGATCTGGTGAAGAACATCGGCTGTCAGCACGAGATCATCCCCATTAAGGAGGCGGCAGATGCTTTTGATCAAATGATGGCACCTGCTTTCCATAACCTGCCTTTTAACCTTACGGAAGAGAATATACAAGCCCGGTGCCGTGGAATTGTGGTGATGGCCATGTCTAATAAATTTGGTTATATCTTATTAAACACCTCGAATAAGAGCGAATGTGCAGTGGGCTATGGTACTTTGTATGGAGATATGTGTGGTGCTATTGGTGTCATTGGTGATGTGTACAAAACTCAGGTCTATCAGCTTGCGCACTATATCAATAAAGATGCTGAAGTCATTCCTGAAAACTCTATTGTGAAGCCGCCTTCAGCAGAGCTTCGGCCGGGTCAGAAAGATTCGGATTCTCTGCCGGATTATGATGTCCTGGATCAGATTTTATTTCAATACATAGAGCTGAAGAAAAGTTCTTCAGCCATTATAGCCCAGGGATTTGATGAAGCATTGGTGCGCAGGATCATTAAAATGGTCAATACAGCCGAATTTAAACGCTATCAAACACCACCGATCTTAAGAGTATCACCAAAAGCATTTGGTATGGGAAGAAGGATGCCCATAGTAGGAAAGTATTTATCCTAGTTGCTTTTCTTTGATCTGGATATTTTTCCGAGCGCAATCATCAATAAAGATAATCCTATAAAGAGTGCTGCTACACCTAAGCAGTTGATCAGCACTCTTGAATAGCCTAATTGTGTTACATCTATAAAAGGGTAAGGGTAGGTTCCGCCATAGGCTCCGGCCAAAAGTGTAATGCAGAAATAGGTAAGAGGGTAGAGTAGCCAGGGCCACATATCCGACCATTTAAGTGTTTTCTTATCTACAAAACAAATCCAATATAAAACAGTCATTAGAGGAACCACCAGGTGAAGTAGTTCATTTGCGATTCTGTTTAAGCCCTGAGGCGTAGCGAGTGGTCTTAAAACTACATTGTAAACCGCCCCAACCACGATAATATAGACTGTTGTTGCAGTCAAAACTTTGGCACTGGAAAAGAACCTGCCATAAGAGGAGTCTGGAGAAAACAGGATAAAGGAAAGGGCAGTAGCCACCAGGATATTGGTTAAGATCGTAAAATAACTGAAAAATTTAGCGATACTCTGTAATAGCGGAAGCTGTCTGTTGATTAACGTAAGATCAAATTGAAGTACGAGGGCAAACCAACTGAGTAGAACAATGATACTCAGGGATAAGGTGTTTATATTTGATCTTCTCATTTTGCAGTTATTGTTTAACTTTTCTGCCCCATTTTCTATAAGGGATGATAAGCGCGAAGAATATTGCAGTAAGGCTGCACAGCTTGGCAATCAGATCACCACTTTTGGTATAAAATGTGATTTCATCATTCAAATTGATATCCGCTTTAAGGGCGGTTCTGGTCCACCACTTGCTTTGCTTAACCACATCTCCAGTTTGGTTAATAAAGCCCGAAATACCCGTATTTGCCGATCTGACAACATATCTTCTGGTTTCTATGGCCCGTAGTCCTGCGTAGAGGAAGTGTTGATCTTTTCCGGAAGTATTGCCCCACCATCCATCATTGGTGATGATGGCGATAAACTGAGCACCACTTTTCACAGACTTTCCAATCCAGTCGCCCCATAAAGATTCATAGCAGATCACAGGTGTGGCACCAATACCACCATAGGAATAAAATACACCTGGATCTTCCTGGCCTTTGTAACCGCCAACTGTTCCGCCAAAACCATCAAAAACAGGCCCCAGAATGGATAAAGCACCTGGAAAAGGCATTTTCTCCACACCAGGTACAAGTTTGGATTTGTGATAAAACTGCACATTGGCTGAGTTTTCCAATTGCATGGCTGCATTAAAACTGCTGACCTGGTCACCATTTCTCTTGATGCTTTCAATTCCCGTAATCAGACTTGCATTTTTGTATTTATACAAGAAATGCTGTGCAGTAAGGAAGTCTGGATTCTCCCTGATATGGTCTTCATCTGCATAACGGGGAATAGCTGTTTCCGGCCAGATAAAATATTCTGTATTGGGTTGAGCAATAGAATCAGATAAATGAGTTAGAATTTGCAGTTGCTCATTGGCAGGTAAACTCTCGTACTTTTGATAGGGATCAATATTGGGCTGTACCACGACTACATTTACCGGGACAGGTTTTTCCTTATACTGAATATATTTTGTCAGGGAAAGTGCAGCGGGTAGAATTATAAATAGTCCCCAAACGAATGCAGGCCTGAATTTAGGATAACCGGTTAGTTTTGACCTAAAAACTTTATAAGCTTCAAAGGCCAGGATATTACTAGCCAGGATCCATAGGGATCCTCCATATACACCTGTATATTCATACCATTGCGCCAACTGATGCATACCTGCGAGCCCATTGCCCAGGGTCATCCATGGAAAGGCCAGGTCCCAGGTTTGGTGCAGGTATTCCATCGCAATATAAAAAGAGATCAGGCCAAAATAAGCTGTCTTTTTGCTGGCAACTACGCTTAGTCTATAATACAACCAAAAGGCAAAAGTCATCAGTAAAGCGCCCAGTCCATAGGGGATTAAAGAGATCAGGAAGGCAACAAAAGGATTGTTGACTGCACTTATGGCATTGTATACCCAGTAAATACTGGCTGTATTCCAGACCAGAAAGGTGAGCCCTGCAGTTAAAAATACATTTTTCCCCTTCTTTAGAGTGTCAGACTGGCGAATGGAGTCGATGGCCAATAAGAGTGGAACCAGTGCAACCAGGAGCAAAGGTGTGGTATAGGGAATAGGAGGCCAGGCCAGCCACATTAAGAAAGCACTTAATAAAGCTGGCAGGAGAAAGGTCTTGGATTTCATAGGATGACTAAAAGCTATCTAAAATGCTTGCTTTCTTTGCTTCATATTCTTCCTGGGTAATCAGCTGCTTATCGTATAGCGTTTTGAGCTTTCTGAGTTTAAGTGTAGTCTCATCTTCAGGTTCTTCCACATGGACAACCGGAACGGGATCGGGCACTACAACGGCTTCTTCGATATGACTGAAATCTGCTATTCCCTGTGGCTGAGCATTAACAGTTACTGGAGAAACGGCTGCTCTTTTATCTTCTATGTCAGATTTTCTTTGTTCTTCTTTAAAATTTTCCAACTGCTCATAAGCTGCCTGATACAATTTTCGGGCTTGTGTTTTCGGGATATATTCGGTGATGATGTTTTCGCCCTGCTGCGGTACGCAGATGAATTTAGAACCAAACAATTCTTCTTTAAAGGACACTTCTTTTATGCTCTTCCAGGAAATATCTGTAAATTTCATCGTAATCCCAAAATTGGCTGGCTCACAGTAAAAGATACGCTTGTTGCTCACCGCAATACAGTCTGGCAACAAATTGACCGCAGGTTTCTTTTGTACGGCCAGGTAAATCAGTTCCTCATTGCTGGTTAGTATATCATTTAGTTTTCCCAGAACTTTCTCTACGGCTTTAGGATCTTGTTCGTCACTTAAAAATCTATCTATTAATATCATTTGTTCTTCTTAATTAGGTTAAATAACTATTTGTAGTCTCGGCCATCTGCCTTTGTCTTTTTAGTTTCGGGCTTACCTGCCACACAAATTACAAATTCTCCTTTTAAAATATTGTTTTCAAAGTGTGATTTTATCTCCGCGACAGTACCCCTTACGGTCTCTTCATACATCTTAGTCAGTTCCCTGCTTACCGAGGCTTGTCTCTCTTCCCCAAAATACTGGCCAAACTCTTCCAGTGTTTTCAATAAACGGTGAGGACTTTCATATAATACAATGGTGCGCTCTTCTTCCGCAAGCTTTTTAAAACGGGTTTGTCTGCCTTTTTTAACGGGTAGAAAACCTTCAAAAACAAATGCATCCGTGGGTAAGCCAGAATTGACCAGGGCGGGTACAAATGCTGTAGCTCCTGGAAGACACTCTACCTGCAGGTCATTTTTCAATACTTCCCGCACCAGAAAAAAACCGGGATCTGAGATGGCTGGTGTACCTGCATCAGAGATGAGTGCTACATTCTGTCCTTGTTTAAGGAATTTAATAATCTCAGAGGTTGCCTTGTGCTCATTATGCTGATGATGAGAATAGGCCTTTTTATCAATGCCAAAATGCTTGAGTAATGGTGCACTGGTACGGGTATCTTCTGCTAAGATAACATCTGCTTCTTTTAAGACTCTGACGGCCCTGAAAGTCATATCTTCCAGATTACCTATAGGCGTTGGTACAAGAAATAGTTTACCTTCCATGTTATTCTCTCTAAACTCTTGTTATCTTTGTTTAAAATATTATAAATAATGCTGCAAGTTAACTATATCCGCGAAAATAGAGAGAAAGTTTTGGAACGCTTAAGTGTACGTCACTTTAAACAGGTTGAACTGGTTGATGAAATCATTCAAATTGATGATGAACGCAGACAAACTCAAACTTCGCTGGATAACCTTTCTGCTATTGCCAATGCCAGTGCCAAACAAATTGGTGAGCTGATGCGTAATGGAAAAAAAGAGGAAGCTGATGCTATTAAAGCGGAAACAACTGCAAATAAAGATAAAATTAAACACCTGTCTGATCAGTTAAGTACGATAGAATTGCAATTGCACAACCTGTTGGTACAATTACCTAATTTGCCAGGACCATTGGTTCCTTCAGGAATTACGCCAGAAGAAAATGAAGTTGTGCTGACTTATGGTGAACCTGCCGTATTACATGATCAAGCATTGCCCCACTGGGAACTGACCTCTAAATATGATATTATAGATTTCGAACTGGGAACTAAAATTACCGGGGCGGGATTTCCTGTATATAAAGGTAAAGGTGCCCGTTTGCAACGTGCATTGATTAACTTTTTTCTGGACCATGCTACTGCACAGGGTTATAGAGAGATGCAGGTTCCTCATTTGGTTAATGAGGCTTCAGGGTTCGGAACAGGACAGCTACCGGATAAAGAAGGACAGATGTATCATTCTACTGTAGATAATCTTTATCTGATTCCAACAGCAGAAGTGCCGGTAACGAATTTATACAGAGATGTTATTTTAAAAGAAGAAGATCTTCCGATTAAAAATACAGCCTATACACCTTGTTTCCGTCGTGAGGCGGGTTCATATGGTGCACATGTAAGAGGATTAAATAGATTACATCAATTTGATAAAGTGGAAGTGGTACAAGTTGTCCATCCCGATAAATCTTACCAGGTGCTGGAAGAGATGAGTACTTATGTCCAGTCCCTGTTAAAAGAACTTGGCTTGCACTTCAGGGTACTTCGCCTATGTGGAGGAGATATGGGCTTTACTTCTGCAATGACCTACGACATGGAAGTATGGAGTGCAGCACAACAACGCTGGCTGGAAGTTTCCTCTGTGTCGAACTTTGAGACTTATCAGGCCAACCGTTTAAAACTGAGATATAAAGGAAATACAGGTAAAACTCAGCTTGCACATACACTAAATGGAAGTGCTTTGGCTTTGCCACGTATTGTAGCTGCTATTTTAGAAAATTACCAGACTGCAGAAGGTATTCGTATCCCGGAGGCTTTGGTGAAGTATACCGGATTTGATCTGATTGATTAATATTTATTTCAGTCTTTTTTAAAGATTGGATAAAAAGAAAAAGGCCTTATGCGTAAGCAATGAGGCCTTTTTTAGATAGATATATTTAGGTGAATAATCTCTAAGATAAGTAATCTACAGAATCAGGATTAATAACAGAATAATAATGATGATCGCTCCAACAGAAAGATATACACCTCCGCCTATAGCGCGTGCATGCTTCTTCATTTCTTTCAATTCCTTGCGCAGTTCTTTTCGCTCTTCTTTAGAAAGATTTGATTTATCCATGTGTTTAATCTCTTCCACACGGTCAGTAATACGTTTCAGTTCAACCTGCTGTTCGGCTGTAAGTTCTGTTTTATTCTTATCTCTATTTCCAGCCGCCATTACGGTGTTTGCACTAATCCCCAACATAAAGACTAGGGCAAGCGAGTAAATAATTTTTTTCATAAGTTCTTTTTTAAGGGTTATGTATGTTATAACAAAAAACCCGCCAAGTTGTTGGCGGGTCTGTTTATTATATAATAATTATAAATTTCTATCAAGACTGTATAG
>NZ_QAIL01000140.1 GCF_003061025.1 Pedobacter sp. HMWF019
CTTTTCATCTATCTTTTTATTTTATTTTTTGTTAGATGGAGCCTTTGATGATTGAAATAATTGTTGCCCTGTGTGCTTAATCATTATTTTAGTCATGTCGGGTTCACCGAGATTGAGTGTTTTTTTAGTTCTTGCAGATGTTGGTAAATAGCACCCACTTGATAAAATTACATAAAAAAAGGTTTATGCGCCAAAATATTTCTTACAAAGGCTATTTGCGGCTATAAAACACGCAGCTTACGGCGGAGAGGAATTAAAACGGGCTTAAACCTGCAGAATAATTTGAAAATCGGAAACGCAGTGCTAACTTGCGTAACAGAATTATAACATATGGGTTTTAAGTGTTTTCTGATCGCAGGCCTGGGCTTGTTGGGATTACTTATTTTTTCAGGCGATTTGAAAGCCCAGGGGCTTCCGTCCGGCGCACAGAGTAATGGGAGTGGGGGAAGTGATATTGTAACGGCGGTTCCGTTTCTACTGATTTCCCCTGATGCAAGAGCGGGTGGTATGGGGGAAGCAGGAGTTGCTGTACTTCCGGATGCGAATGCGATGAGTAATAACCCATCTAAACTTGCTTTTTTAGATCAGCGTTATGGCCTGTCACTGTCTTATAGTCCATGGCTGAGAAATCTGGTTTCCGATATTAATCTGGGTTATTTAAGTGGTTTTTATAAAATTGACGAAAGAAACGTAATAGGAGGTTCTTTACGGTATTTCTCTTATGGCAAAATACAGCTTACAGATGCCAATAAGCAAGACCTTGGGACTTACAGCCCCAATGAATTTGCAATAGATGGTACGTTTTCAAGGCGTTTTGGAGACTCCTTCTCCTTAGGAACTTCTTTAAGATATATCCGTTCTGCCTTGTCTACCGGACAGTTTAGCGGCGGGCAGCAGGTGAAAGCCGGACAGTCTGTTGCAGTAGATGTTTCTGCCTATTTTAAAAAACAAACCTATTTTCTTGGGTCAGATGCCATTCTTGCTGCAGGTGCGAATATCTCTAATATAGGGACAAAGATGAGCTATACAGATGCGGGTAATGCGTATTTTTTACCAACCAATCTACGAATTGGCGGGGCGTCTGCTTTTTTGGTGGATGATATGAACCAGTTTACTGTAGCCATTGATTTTAACAAGCTTTTGGTCCCTACACAACCGCAATACGATCAGAATGGCAATATCGTTAAAGGAAGGGATCCAAATGTTTCTGTTCCTGCCGGGATTTTTGGTTCTTTTGGGGATGCACCTGGTGGATTTAATGAAGAACTTAAAGAAGTTAATATAGCTGCTGGTCTTGAATACCTGTATGCGGGTAAATTTGCGTTGCGGGGAGGGTATTTTTATGAAAGTCCGGATAAGGGAAACCGTCGTTATCTAACGCTTGGGACGGGCTTTAAATATGATATTTTGAATATAGATTTCGCTTACCTGGTGGCTTCTCCTCAGAAAAGCCCGATGGCAAATACACTCCGGTTTACCCTGCTGTTCAATTTTGGAGGCAGCAGCAAATAATTTATAGAGAATACATATGAAGATTAAAGTAGGATTTGGATTTGATGTGCACCAGTTAAAAGATCAGCATCCATTTGTAGTAGGAGGTGTTAATTTGGAACATCATAAAGGTGCTTTTGGCCATTCTGATGCGGATGTATTACTACATGCTATTTGTGATGCCTTGCTTGGGGCCGCGAATTTAAGAGATATCGGTTTTCATTTTAAGAATACAGACCCCAGGTGGAAGGGAATCAGCAGTGTGATCCTTTTACAGGAAACAGCTAAAATGTTGCAGGAGAAAGGTTGGTCTATTGGAAACATAGACGCGATGCTTTGCCTGGAAGCACCTAAGATCAACCCCCATATTCCTGCAATGCAAAAAAATATTGCGGAGGCAATTGGCCTTTCTGAAGAGGATATTTCCATCAAGGCCACTACAAACGAGCAAATGGGCTTTATTGGCAGGGAAGAAGGTGTGGTGGCTTATGCGGTTTGTCTGATCGAGAAAAATTAGGTGCTTGCGTCAAACAATTGGAAGAGGTATGGGTTTTAGTTGAAATCCTTTTGTTATGAGAAATTTAAAGAAATATAGCTTTTTAGTTGCTTTGCCTGTACTACTCGCCGCTGGATGTATAGGTGATAAGGGAAGTGAGAACAGAACAGATACCTTAAAGGTAGACACCTCAAAACATTCTGATCCAAACGCAGGATCAACTGGTACGGGCATTAACGAAGCTCCTGCGGTAAACACCGGAAGAGGAACTATTATGAAAGATACAGTAAAAACTGATAGTACTGCAAAAAGTAAAAAGCCATAAAAAGGCTTTAACTGCGAAGGTTAAAGCCTTTTTATAAGATGATAGAAAACTAGTCTTCCAGGAAGCCAAATTTCCCCTGGTTGTAATCGCTGATTGCCTGTTGAATTTCTTCAGGTGTATTCATCAGGAACGGACCATATGCGGTGACAGGTTCATCAATAGGTTCCCCGCTCAGAATTAAGACGACGCTGGGTTCTAAAGCTTCTATTTCAATTTCCTCACCCTGCGGGCCAAAGTGAATGAACTGATTGCTCAGAGCTGTCTCTGTTTGATTGATCCTGATCTTACCTTCAATAACCACAAAGCCCGTATTGTAGGCCGCAGGGAAGCTAAAGGTTGCTTTTGATCCCGCATTAAGCCTTGCGTTATACACATGAACAGGTGTAAAGGTGTTCGCGGAACCTTTTACACCCTGATAATTACCTGCAATAACCTCAATCTGTCCGCCGTGGTCAGGTAAATCGACCCGGTTAATTTCATCATGTTTTAAGGCCTGGTATTTAGGCCTGGTCATTTTATATTGAGATGGAAGGTTTACCCAGAGCTGGACCATTTGAAAGGGGCCTCCGTTTTTGCTATAGGTTTCTTCATGGTATTCTTTATGCAAAATTCCGCTTGCAGCAGTCATCCATTGCACATCTCCCGGGTAAATAACCCCACTGTTTCCAGCGCTGTCATGGTGCGCTACGGCACCATGGTAAGCGATGGTTACAGTTTCAAAGCCCCTGTGGGGGTGTACACCGACGCCTCTTGGCTCATTTCGCGCTGAAAAATCAATTTTCGCGTTGTAATCGAGCAGATAGAACGGGCTCATATTTATTTTATAGCCTCCGGGGAAAAAATTGTGGACCCTGAAACCGTCGCCTACCATATGAGGTGCCGGTGCGTTTAAAACTGCAGCCACCGACTTTATTGTTGTTTTCATTTGTTTCCTTTCTGTTGAAAAGGATGTTGCAATTAGGCTTGTTTTACAAATTGCAGTTCACCCAGTATGCGGACTTCTTCACTCACCATTACACCACCTGTTTCCAGGGCTGCATTCCAGTTTAATCCAAAGTCTGTTCTTTTGATCTTGCCGCTTAATGTAAAACCGGCTTTAGTATTTCCCCATGGATCTGTAGCAATACCACCAAATTCAATGGTAAGTTTAACGGCTTTGGTAATGCCTTTGATGGTTAAGTTTCCATTTAATGCATAATCATCTCCGTCTTCAGACAAGACACCTGAATCGAAAGTCAGTGTAGGGAATTGCTCTGCATCGAAAAAATCAGGGCTTTTTAGGTGGTTGTCTCTATCTGTGTTGCCAGTGTCTATTGAAGCAAGTTTCGCTTCGAAAGAAACTTTTGCATGATTGAAATCGTCACCTTCAGAAACCAGTTCAGAAGTGAATTCGTTTAATTTTCCGGTCACGGTAGTGATCATTAAATGTTTTACTTTGAACTCCAGTTCGCTGTGGGTTGGGTCTAAAGACCATTTAGTTGTTGCCATAATTTTTAATTATTAGATTGATTAATAATACAGCACAAAATTACGGCCAAGTCAGCAGCCCCGCATTGATCTAGGATAAGAAATGCTTATGGGTGGAAATGTTTGTGTGCAAGGTCTTTACGTACCCGGCTTAGAGATTCTGGTGTAATGCCCAAATAAGAGGCAATCATCCACTGGGGAACCCTTAAAGTGAGGTTTGGGTAGAGTTTTATAAAATCAAGGTACCGCTCTTCTGCTGTTGCGCTTAAAAGCATATTGATTCTTTTCTGCATAAAACGAATTGCATTATTGAGCATGGTGCTGTTGAGCGGATTCATGCAGGGTACAATTTCTGCGGCCTCATTAATGAAGTCTTTTGGCATCAGGATGGCCTGAGTGGATTCAATGGCGTCTATAAAGAAATCGGAAGGTTCATTGAAATGGCCGTTGCGTTCAGAAAGCCACCATTGTTCAGGTGCAAACTGAATGATATGGGTTTTTCCTTTGGCATCAATAGAGTAACTGCGCAGCAATCCATTGAGCACAAAAAAACCTTGTGTTGAGAAATCGCCTTTCATCAGGATCATTTCATTTTTACTGAAAGTTTTTACCTTTAGTTTATGTGAAATAAGATCAAATTGTTCATCTGTTATTGCTACTTTCTTTTGCAAATACTCCTTGAAAGGTTCAAGCATATGGGTTATAGATAAAGTCTATTTCTTTTCTGGTTCGATATTAGAAAAATCTACACCACATTTACAATTAGAACCGCAGCCTCCTTTTTTTGGGCTGATAGACCTATACACAATGCGGCCAACATAAAACAGTGCGCCTGCAAATAGAATGATCACTAATATGGTCTGAATATCCATAATACAAAAATAAAAAAGAAATGAAGCGGGGCCGTCTTTCAAATGTAAATTTACTTCTCCATTAATCCAACACTTCCACCCACCCAGTCAAAATCTTTATTATAACGTACGCCGATCATTTTTCCCCGGCTCAGTCTTGCCAGATTGATGCAAAGCTGTGGTTCGCCATTTTCCGGCCATAGGTACATGAGGCGGATCTCTGCTTTTACGCGCCCGTCCAGAGCTTGTACTACAGGCTCATACTGGACTTTTCTCTGCAGGATCCAGTTGTGCGGGTCTTTAACATCTTTAATATCCTGGAGTTTTACATCTATGACTACACCCAGGCCGGCAAAAGAGAACAGGGGTTTTAACACATAGTTTTCCAGGTCTGTTGGTAGGGGATCGATTTCGTTCAGGAAGCGGGTTTCGGGTACAAAGTCACTTTTGAGGAAAGGCATGGTATACTTGCTGATCCTGTAAAACCAGTTGGGGTGGGTGATCCATTCGATGTCCAGGGGTATTCTGGGGTCAAAACTCTGCTCAAATAAATGTGTTTTGTTTTCTATTTCATCAAAGATTAAGCGGTTATAGATGCGTTTTAAACGGATTTTTTTTCCATTATCTTCATAAAACAATTGGTCGCCTTCTCTGAAGATATCGGTGAGGCTGAGTATTTTCAGTCCGGTATATTTCTGAGTGAGGTAAAAGTCGATCGCTGTTTTTTGATCTGGAGCATTGATGTCCATCAGCGCAACCTCATGTGGCTCATGTGCTCCGATCAGGATTTCCTTTAAGAGATGAACATATTGCTCCTTGTTCATCTGGTTGAAAAAGGGGCTGAATGAGGCCATTTTTTCCAGTCCGTAGCTGTCGATATATTGTTCTGCCAGGTGTGCCTGAAAACCATAGAGTGAAGGAAATCCCTGCATCTCTATCAGTTTGGGTGTCAGTTCCCCATTTTGATCTTTACAGATTCCAAAATCAAAAGTTAAGAAATGCGGATGTTTTTCTTCTCCCGGTACTTTCCACTGATCCGGAATAGATTTGCTGGTCAGTTCCTTGAAATCGGGGCGGCGGATCAGATGAATGATCTCTTCTCCGGCAGCAATAAGCTTCTCCTGCAGGCCGGTGGGTATAAATATGGGTGTTTCTGCAACCCTAAAAGAAATTGGAAGCAGCTCCCTGGTTAGATTTTGGAGGAACAAGCTATATTTTTGGTGCGTAAAGTTGCTGTTGAATTGTTGTCTATACTTGCTGATCATGTTCCGTTTGCTGTAATAGTTGAATGGCTTCGTTTAAAAAATTAGGCAAAATGATCCGCTGGGTTAGGCTAATGCGTTCCGGATCGTCCAGACTGTTGAGCATATCAAGGTACTTTTCTTCTCCATGGTTTTCTATGATTGCGGCTTTCTTTTCATCCTGTAACAGGTACATTTTCATTCCTATGGGGTCGGCTTCCGGGTGAAACTGTGTGCCTGCAAATTCTCTGGAAAAACGGATGGACATGATGCATCGTTCCAGGTTCACATGTGGGCGTTCTTTTTCGATGGCCAGTATTTCTGCACCGGTATTGCTGAACTTGTCTTCATCTGGAGAGATGACCTGCCAGTCGCGGCTGTCTACGGAATAGAATGGATTGGGCAGTCCCTGGTAGATCAGGTCTTTTTCACCTTCGCTGGTCAGGCTAATGGGGAAAATACCAAAGGCATTTGATTTGCGCCGGGTTACTTTGCCCAGTCCATATTTCCTGCAGGCCAGCTGGAAAGAATGACAGATGAAAAAGAAGGATTTCTTTTGTTCGTTCTCCTTGTTAAATTCCTCTACCTGGTCTAATAAGTGGAAGAAATTAGTTTCCCAGGCCAGGCCTTCGCCTTCGTATGGACTTCCAGGGCCACCAGAAGAGATATAGATGTCATAGTCTAGGCCTGGGATTTCCTCTTTTTGCCTCAGGTCAAAGACATCGAAAGAAAGGGGGGCACCAGTTTGTATCTTATATTGATGCAGAACCTCTTTAATTCCCCTCATGCCCTGATTTGGTGTGCCGTTGTTCATATCGATAACGGCTACTTTGATCTCTTTTTTCCTGCTCATATTATTTTGTTCCCAGGAGGGTTTGGGTGGTAATATAGTCTACCACCGATTCAAAACTACCGGTTTGTTCGTACACAGCCAGTTGCCGATCTGCACCAGTTCCATTCTGTAATATTTTATGTACATAATTCAGGTCTTCGCGGCAACCCAGTTCATCCACCACATCGTCCACAAAATCCAGCAGTTCCAAAACGAGGTTGCGGCAGTTGACCTCCATTTCTTTTCCAAAGTCGATCAGGTTTCCATCTATACCATATCGGGCAGCCCGCCATTTATTTTCGTTAATGAGGGCCCTGGAATAACTGATAAATTTCATGTTCTGTAAGCGGAGTTTGTACAATTTGGCACAGAGTGCCTGGAACAGGGCTGTAAAGGCCATGGTTTCATCGACCAGCATCGGGCAGTCGCAAATTCTGAACTCAATGGTTTCGAAGAAGGGATGGACCCTGATGTCCCACCAGATCTTCTTGGCATTGTCAATACTATTGGTTTTGATGAGCAGTTTTACATAATTGTCATAATCTTCAATGCTGTTGAAAATGTCAGGGATGCCTGTACGGGGAAATTTATCAAAAACTTTGGTCCTGAAGGATTTGTATCCTGTGTTTCTGCCTTCCCAGAAGGGAGAATTGGCAGATAAGGCAAAGACATGGGGTAAAAAATAACGGACCTGGTTGGCAATATGTATGGCCAGCTCCCGGGATTGGAAGCCCACATGTACATGGAGGCCAAAGATCAGGTTGGAGCGGGCAGCTTCCTGTAGTTCATTTACAATTTCGCTGTACCGTGGGTTTTCAGTAATGAGCTGTTTCTCCCAATGGGAAAAAGGATGTGTTCCTGAGGCTCCGATCCGGAGCCCCTGTTCCCCGGCCAGCTGAGAAACGGTATGTCTCAACTGCGTAATTTCCTCTCTGGCCTGGCTGGTGTTCCTGCAAATTCCGGTTCCCACTTCTACTACAGCCTGGTGCATTTCAGCCTTAACCTGATCTTTATGTATTTTCTGAGCTGCTTCTACAATTTTCTGGTCATGGGAAGTCAGCTCGCGGGTAACAGGATCAATGACCATGTACTCTTCTTCTATCCCCAGTGTGAAATCATTCATCATTATATTTGGTATTTCTATAGGTGTTAATCTGGTTTGCTTTTAAGGGCTTATTTTGTTTTTTTAGAGGGGGCTTTCTTCGCGGGAGCAGGTTTTTTTGCTGCAACCAGTGGTTTTCCCGCTGCTGAAGTCTTGATGTATTCGCCCCAGGTCAGGTTATCCTGGTCATCTTTGTGTGCCTGTGCTCTTTCAATGGCATATTTTGCAGCATGTTCTACCACCCAGTCAAAATTCTCCTGCCCAACACTGGTCACTTCGGCATCCGGAGCCGGATTACAGAAGTCTATGGCATAAGGAATACCATCTCTTACAGCAAATTCTACGGTGTTGAAGTCATAGCCCAGGTACTGATTTAATTTAATCACATAATCGTGAATGGTTTTTAGTAGTTTTTCGCTGGATGGAGGGGTGTCCACGGAGTAGCGTAAATGGAAAGGATTTCTTGGTTCATATTGCATGATGCGGACATATTTTCCTCCAATGCAGTAGCATCTGTAGTATTCGTCAAAAATGATCTCCTCCTGCAGCATCATTACAGTTTGCTTGGTTTGACTGTGCTTGTCAAAAAAATCTTCTTTGTCATGCAGTTTATAAACTTCTTTCCATCCACCGCCATCAAAAGGTTTCATATAGGCCGGAAAACCAGTGTATTCAAATATGGTATTCCAGTCCATTGGGTAAGCCAGGTTGCTGAAGGATTGTTCGGAGGTATCATCGGGATGTTCCTTTGAAGGGATCAAGGCCGTTTTGGGTACCGGTATGCCGAGTTTTACCGCCAGCGCATTATTGAAGAATTTTTCATCTGCACTCCACCAGAAAGGATTGTTGATGACGGCAGTTCCGGTAATGGCTGCGTTTTTTAAAGCAGCCCTGTAAAATGGAACATCCTGGGATATGCGGTCGATAATAACCGCATAATCCAGGGCCTCTGCCTGGAATATTTTATCGATACTTACAAATTCAGCCCGGATATCCTTGCCTGCAATTTGGTTAACTCGTTTTACGAAAGCTTCCGGAAAAGATCTTTCTTTGCCGAATAGAATGCCTATTTTCTTCATAAATATATCGTTTTTAAAATGCTATTTGTATTTGTTCTTTTACAGTTGACCAAGGTATTCGGGGAACATTTGCCGCCAGATGACCCAGTCATGATCTGCATTGTGCCGGATGTCCAGCCAGTGGTTCATGCCTTTGCGGCTTAATATTTCAGACAACCTTTCGTTATCGTGCCGGCAAATGTCCCTGTCGGTGGTACCCAAAACGACTTTCATATCCCAGAGTTCAGTACTATGGTCGTTCGGCAGAAAATCAATGGGGTTGTTGTAATAGAAATCACCGTTGTAAAAGCCATCCATTTGCCCTCTAAGATCAAAAGCACCACTCATACTGAATAAATGACTGACCAGCCAGGGATGCCGGAAGGCAAAGTTTGCGGCATGGTAACCTCCAAAACTACATCCGGCTGTAATGATTTTGTCAAATCCAGTTTCGCATCTCGCCCGTCCTGCTACCTCTTCCAGCAGCATCTTATCGTACCAGATGTGGTTTTTTACCCGGTCGGCCGGATGAATGCTTTTATTATACCAGCTGAGGGCGTCAATTCCGTCAGGACAATATATCTTGACTTTTCCTTCATCAATTAAATGCCCTGCGGATTCAATGAGTTTAAAATCCTTGTTCTCATAATAACGTCCCTTACTTGTAGGGAATAGTACGATGGGGTAACCGCCATGGCCGAAAGTGAGCATTTCGAAATCTGCACTCAGGTTTGGGCTATACCATTTTATATAGTCTTCTTGCATAAATCGAAAATTTAGGTGCTAAAAGGTAAGAA
>NZ_QAIL01000141.1:0-15048 GCF_003061025.1 Pedobacter sp. HMWF019
GCTTAATTGTTGATGATAACAAAATTGCACTTACTGCACTGAAGCAGATGATCAGCATGGATTCTTCTTTAACGCTCATTAAAGAATGTGAAGATGCGATCGATGCCTGCAGAGAGGTTATAGAAGGCCAGATCGATCTTCTGTTCCTGGATATTGAAATGCCTGGCATGACGGGAATTGAACTGGTACGAAATCTTGGCGATAAACGACCGATGATTATTTTTACGTCGGGTCGTACAGACTACGCTGCAGAGGCTTTTGATTTGAATGTAGTGGATTTTTTAACCAAACCTATTATTCCGGTTCGTTTTATGCAGGCGGTTAAAAAGGCGCGGGATTTGTACAAGACCAAAAGTATTTCAATTGGCCATAAAGAGGATGAGTTTGTTTTTATCCGGGATTCAAACGTAGTGAGGAGGTTAAAAGCGGCAGATATTCTATACCTGGAAGCGATGGGAGATTATGTGAAGATCTATGTTCCCGATCAGGTGTATTCCATCCACTCTTCTTTAAAATCAGTAGAACAAAAACTTACACAAAGCATGTTCCTGCGGGTTCACCGTTCTTTTATTGTCAATGTGAATAAGATCGATACCCTGGAGGGTGGAACTTTAATCATTAATAAAAGCCTGGTTCCTGTATCTGATGCCTATCGTTCGGCATTAAATAAACGAATGCAGATCCTTTAATGCTTATAAATTAATAAAGGCATATAGATATCTATATGCCTTTATTAATGATTTTTACTGGTTATTTACCACATGCGGATGCGGTCTTCCGGTTTTTTATACAGTTTGTCACCTGGTTTTACATCAAATGCTTTGTACCAGGCGTCCATATTAACTGGTGCGCCAATAGTTCTGTAAGGACCTGGGGAATGTGGGTCTGTTTTGATCAACTGTGCGGCTGATTCTGGCAGGATGTTTCCTCTCCAAACCTGTGCCCAGGAAAGGAAGAAACGCTGATCAGGGGTAAAGCCATCAATTTTCTCTTCAGACTGTCCTTGCTTGGTCAGTTTAAAAGCGGTATAGGCTGCATTCAAACCACCCAGGTCGCCAATGTTTTCTCCCATGGTCAGTTTTCCGTTGACGTGGATGGTATCCAATACGGTATAGCCGTCAAACTGCTCGCCTAATGCCTTGGTTTTGGCTTCAAATTTGGCTTTATCTTCTGCTGTCCACCAGTTGCGTAGATTACCGTCTTTATCATACTGGCTACCGCTGTCATCAAATCCGTGCGACATTTCATGGCCGATAACTGCTCCGATTCCACCGTAATTCACGGCGTCGTCTGCATCAGGGGCAAAGAATGGGAATTGCAGGATTCCGGCAGGGAATACAATTTCATTCATTGTTGGGCTGTAATAGGCATTTACGGTTGGAGGTGTCATTCCGAAACGGGTACGGTCTACTGGTTTGCCCAGTTGGCTGATCATATCATTGTAAGCCCATACGTCTGCATTGCGCAGGTTCTGGAAATGGGTAGTTGGTGTAATAGCCAGGCCTTCATAGGTTTTCCAGTGTTCAGGATATCCGATTTTTGGGGTAAATGCATGAAGTTTTTCCAATGCTTTTTCTTTGGTTGCCGGGCTCATCCATTCCAGGTTTTTAATTCTGATCTCAAATGCGGTACGCAGGTTCTTGATCAGCTCTTCCATTCTGGCCTTGGCTTCGGGCTTAAAGTATTTGGCTACGTACAATTGTCCAAGGAGTTCGCCGATATTGTTATCGGTTAAAGAAGACATTCTTTGCCATCTTGGTGTTTGTATACGCTGACCGGTTTGTGCTTGTGTAAAGGCGAAGTTCGCGTTTACAAAGGGAGAACTCAGGGAGGATGCGCTGTTCTTTAACACGTTCCATTCCAGATAGGTTTTCCAGTCTGCTACGGAAACAGTTTTGAGTAAACCATCCAGGCTGGTGAAGAACTTTGGTGCAGAAACCAGCAGGGTATCTTGTCCGGTTACTTTAAGTTTTGGCAGAATAGCTGCCCAGTCTAAACCTGGGGTAGTTTTGGAGAGATCTGCTACTGTAAATTTATTATAGGTTTTATAAGGGTCACGCATTTCGAGACGGCTCATTTGGGCCTGGGCAAGTTGCTTCTCGATAGCCATGACAGTTGCGGCTTTTTGAGCAGCTTCTGTTTGGGAACTTCCTGTTAATGTAAACAGGGTGGTCATATATTTTGTATAGGCTTCTCTGATTTTTACAGAACGGGAATCGTCTTTCAGGTAGTAATCGCGGTCGGGAAGTGTAGTGCCGCCCTGGCTTAAGGATGGTAGGTATTTGTTGACATTCTTTCTGTCTTGCGAAACGTAGAAGCCAAACATTGGATTGGCAATGCCCGCCGAGCGCATGGTAATGGCTTCCTGGAGTATGCCTTGAAGGTCTTTTATTTTTTTGATCCGGGCAAGGTCTGCTTTGATGGGGGTGTAACCTAGTTTTTCAATAGTAAGGCTATCCATCGCTGCGGTATAGAAATCTCCAACGCGTCTTTTGGGAGAACCTGCGGGTGCAGCTTTATCTGCGGCAGCATCCTGTACCAGGCCTTTTACGGCGTTAATATTAAAATCGCGAAGTTCATTGAAACTTCCCCAGCGGGTTTCTTTGGCTGGAACGGGATTGTTTTTAATCCAGGTGCCACTGGCATATTCATAAAAATCATCTCCTGGCTTTACACTCAGGTCCATGTTGGCTGGATCAATTAATTTAGCTGGATGTTGTTGTGCGGAAGCAGAATAGCTGGCGGCCACAATTCCCAAAATAGCAAAATAGCTTTTCAGTTCTTGTAAATTCATACGTGTTTTATCTATGTCTCAAAGAAGACTGGGGCAGGAATAGGTGAAAACCTGTCGTCAATCTTTATTTAATAAGTTAGTATGTACAACGAGGTACAATAAAAACTGAAATTAGGGAATAGATTTAAACAATTAGCCTGTCTAATGAAAATTTTACTTATTGAACCAGTAATAGAGTTTGGTTAAGCCCAGTTTTCTGATGATATGCCCTGTAAAAGAAAATACTTTAAGCGACTTCATGATCTCTTGATTTATACAGTATTAACATTTTTTAACATAATTTATTGTGCAGATCTCAATTTATTTAATAAGAATGGACGTTTAGGGCGGTCTACCCCAGCATTCTAAAAATCATTACATTTGGCCAACTAATTTATAAGCATGAAGAAATTTCTTTTAGTATTCCCTTTTTTGAGCCTGTTTTTCTATGCAGGTGCACAAAATAAGAACTTGACAATGCAGGATGCAATGCTGAATGCAAGAACGACGCTGGCGCCGGAGAACCTTTCCCAGATCCAGTTTGTTTATGGGACAGAACAATATGTGTATGCAAAACGTTCGGGAAACGATGTGACCTGGCTTACGGGGGATTTTAAAAATAAGGAAGAAAAAAACTTGTTGACTTTGGTAGAGTTGAACCAAAAATTGAAAGCTGCGGGCAGAACAGAATTGAAAGCGATGCCTGTGGTTCAATTTAATCAGGGTGCAGACTGGATTTTAAATATTCAAGGAGAGAAGGTTGCGTATAACCCGGCTAAGGGTAGTTTCACCACTTTGATTGATGCAGCAACGGCTGCAAAAGGAAATGTGGAGCAAAGTAAAGCAGGTTATACAGCTTACCTGGATCATTTTAATTTATTTGTTGCTAATGTTGCGGATGCGAAGCAGGTTACTCAGGATGGAAGTTCTGATATTGTATATGCTTCTTCTGTTCACCGGGATGAGTTTGGTATTGCTAAAGGTACATTTTGGAGCAATAGCGGTAAAGTGCTTGCTTTTTACAGGATGGATCAGAGTATGGTGGCCGATTATCCGATCATTGACTGGACAAGCATCCCGGCAAAAAATGTAAACATCAAGTATCCGATGGCTGGACAAAAAAGTCATCATGTTACGGTTGGTGTATACAATGCGGTAACCGGAACTGTGGTGTATTTAAAAACAGGGGAGCCTGCAGAACAGTATCTGACCAATATTGCCTGGAGCCCGGATGATAAATATATTTATATCGCTGTATTGAACCGTGGCCAGAACCATATGAAGCTGGACCAATACGATGCGGTGAGTGGTAATTTTGTGAAAACCTTATTTGAAGAGAAAGACGAGAAATACGTGGAGCCATTGGTGCCGATGTTGTTCCTGAAGAACGATCCCTCAAAATTCATCTGGCAAAGTAATCGCGATGGCTGGAACCATTTGTATTTGTACGATGTGAAAGGCAAATTGTTAAAGCAATTGACTAAAGGTGCATGGGAGGTTTTGGAAGTAAAGGGTTTTGATCAAAAAGGAGATAATCTGTTCTATGTTTCTACCGAAGAGTCGCCGATAACAAGGAATTTATATGTGTTGAATGTGAAAGCGGCTAAATCCAGAAGATTGACCAGTGGTTTTGCCGTGCACACGACGCAGGTAAGTACTTCAGGGCAAACTGTTATTGATAATTACAGCACGCCAGAGGATCCAAGAACAATTTTGCTTTCGGAAGTTGCCAGCGGACATTCAAAAACCTTATTGCAGGCTAAAAATCCTTTGGCAGATTACAATACCAAGGCATCGGAGATCTTCACCATTAAAAGTGCCGGAGGAGATCCTTTGTATTGCAGTTTGTATAAACCTGTGGGTTATGATGCGGGCAAAAAATATCCTGTTGTGGTGTATTGGTATGGCGGATCGCACGCTCAATTGATCCTGAACAGCTGGAATGCGGGTGCTGGCGACTATTGGTTCCGTTATATGGCAGAACAAGGTTATGTAGTGTTTGTGATGGATACACATGGAAGTGACAACAGGGGTAAAGCTTTTGAACAGTCCATGTTCCGCAGAGTTGGAGATGTGCAGATGCAGGACATGATGACAGGGGTAGATTACCTGAAAGCTTTGCCTTATGTAGATGCAGATCGGATGGGTTTGTTTGGATGGAGCTTTGGCGGTTTCAATACGGTTGATTTTATGCTGAACCACCCTGGAGTATTTAAAGCAGCAGTTGCTGGCGGACCGGTGATCAACTGGAACTTGTATGAGGTGATGTATACCGAGCGTTATATGGATACCCCTCAAGAGAATCCTGAAGGTTTTGCAGCAACAGATCTGACGCAGAAAATTGGAAACCTGAAAGGTAAGTTGTTATTAATTCATGGTATGCAGGATCCTGTTGTATTGCAACAGAATACGGTTTCTTTGGTGAAAAGTGCTGTAGATAAAGGGGTACAGGTAGATTATATGATCTATCCGGGACATGAACACAATGTGTTAGGTAAAGACCGTGCACATTTGTACCAGAAAGTGACCGATTACTTTATGCAGAATTTAAAATAGAGGTATTTTAGTTGATGAAAAAGGTCTGGTGTACAACTTGTGCACCAGACCTTTTTTTGTTTCTGTCATCTGTCTTTTTTTCTTTATTTTTGCAATTCATACAGATATTTTTTCGCATATAATGAGCATTTCTACAAAATACGATCCGGCAGCAACCGAAGACAAATGGTACAGTTACTGGCTTTCAAAGAAGTTTTTTCACTCTGAGCCTGATGAACGTGAGCCTTATACAATTGTAATTCCTCCGCCAAATGTCACAGGGGTCTTACACATGGGGCACATGCTGAACAACACCATTCAGGACGTATTGATCCGTAAGGCACGTATGCAGGGTAAAAATGCCTGCTGGGTACCTGGAACAGATCATGCTTCTATTGCTACCGAAGCGAAGGTGGTAGCGATGCTGAAAGAAAGAGGCATCAGTAAAGAAAACATTACCCGTGAAGAGTTTATGACTTATGCCTGGGAATGGAAAGAAAAGTACGGAGGTATTATCCTGGATCAGCTGAAAAAACTGGGTGCAAGCTGCGATTGGGACCGTACCCGCTTTACGATGGAAGAGGATATGTCTGCTGCGGTAATTGACAGTTTTATCCATTTGTATAAAAAGGGCTGGATCTATAGGGGAATCCGTATGGTAAACTGGGATCCTGCAGGCAAAACGGCGGTTTCTGATGAAGAGGTAATCCGCAAGGAAGTGAATCAGAAGTTGTATTATATTAAGTATACCATTTCAGGTTCTGAAGATTCCATTACGATTGCAACAACGCGTCCGGAAACGATTATGGCGGATGCGGCGATCTGCATCAACCCTAATGATGAACGCTATACCCATTTAAAAGGTAAAAAAGTATTTGTGCCTTTAATTAACCGTGAAATCCCGGTTATTGAAGATGAATACGTAACGATGGATTTTGGTACGGGTTGTTTGAAAGTAACTCCTGCACATGATTTGAATGATTATGAGTTGGGTGTTAAACATAAATTGCCTGTTATTGATATCCTGAATGATGATGGTACTTTAAATGAACTTGCTGTTATCCTGGTAGGTGAAGACCGCTTTGCTGCAAGAAAGAAAATTGCGGTATTGCTGGACGAAGCTGGCCATCTGGATAAGGTAGAAGATTATAAATCGCAGGTTGGTTTTTCTGAGCGTACAGATGCGGCGATTGAGCCAAAGCTGTCTATGCAGTGGTTCTGTAAGATGGACCAAATGGCTAAACCGGCTTTAGACGATGTACTGAATGGAGATGTTAAACTGATTCCGGAAAAGTTTGTAAACACGTACCGCCATTGGATGGAAAATGTGCGTGACTGGAACATCAGCCGTCAGTTATGGTGGGGACAGCAAATTCCGGCCTGGTATGATCATCAGGGCAATTGGGTAGTAGCTAAAACCAAAGAAGAGGCTTTAGAGGAATTCCTGAAATTAAAAGATAAAGAAGGCAGTTTTACAGCAGAAGAGGCTGCGGGTTATAAAAACCAGCTGTCGCCTTTTGTAAAACAGGACCCGGATGTAATGGATACCTGGTTTTCTTCCTGGTTGTGGCCAATTTCTGTGTTTGATGGGTTTAAGAATCCGGGAAACAAAGAGATCAGCTATTATTACCCAACAAATGATCTGGTTACAGCACCTGAAATTTTGTTTTTCTGGGTGGCGCGTATGATTATGGCCGGCCATGAGTTTATGGGTAAAAAACCTTTCACTAATGTTTACCTGACGGGTATTGTTAGAGATAAGCTGGGCCGCAAAATGTCTAAATCATTGGGGAATTCTCCAGATCCAATTGGCCTGATTGAAAAATATGGTGCAGATGGTGTAAGGGTAGGAATGTTGTTATGTTCTCCTGCAGGTAATGACCTGATGTTTGATGAAAGCTATTGCGAACAGGGAAGGAATTTTGCCAATAAGATTTGGAATGCCTTCCGTTTGGTGAAAGGATGGGAAGTTAACGATCAGCTGGAAAATCCAAATGTACAGGCGATTTCCTGGTTTGAAAGCCGTTTCAATGAGGCATTAGCAGAAATTGAAGATAACTTTAAACAATACCGTTTATCTGAAGCTTTAATGGCGACCTATAAATTGGTTTGGGATGATTTCTGTGCCTGGTACCTGGAAATGGTTAAGCCGGCTTATCAGCATCCGATTGATGCGGAGTCTTTGAAAGCAACTATTGGTTTCTTTGAGCGCATTTTAAAATTACTGCATCCGTTTATGCCATTCCTTACAGAGGAATTGTGGCACGATGAACTGTTTGGTGAAAAAGGAGAATTGGATTGTATCATTGTTGCGTCTTATCCAACTTTTACAACGGCAGAAAGCCAGATCTTAAAAGATGTTGAGGTAGTTAAACAGGTAGTTGCGGAGATCAGGAACATCAGAAATACAAAACAGATTTCTCCTAAAGAGGGGCTGCCATTGAATATTAAGGTGAATTCTACCCTGGATTATGAGAAATGGTTGAATATTGTTTTCAAACTGGCTAATATTAATGAAGTTGAGTTTGTGAATGATAAGATTCCAGGTGCTGCGAGTTTTATGGTTGGTAACGATGAATTTTTCATCCAGCTGAATGAAACCATTGATGTAGATGCAGAAAGAGAACGTTTAAATGCGGAACTGGTTTATTTGCAAGGCTTCCTGAAGTCTGTAAATGCGAAATTGGGTAATGAGCGTTTTGTGCAGAATGCAAAACCGGAAATTATTCAAAATGAACGCAATAAGCAGGCAGATGCAGAATCCAAGATCAGAATTATTGAAGAAAGTCTTTCTGCGCTGGTAAGCTAAAAGATAGATATAAATAAAGAGCGGCGAGCTAAGGATCTGATGGTCTTTAGCTCGCTTTTTTTAGGGTAATCCTGTAGGCGCATCTTCTGTCGCCTGCAATGATGTGGTTTACTCTGGAGATGTCTACACTATTTCCCAATACAAATTTAAAGGTATTTAGTTCTGAACTGCAGAAGCCTTGGCATACCTGGGCGGCCGCGCAGATGGGGCAGTGGTTTTCGACCAGTAAATAGCCTTCTTCGTCTTTACTGTACTCGGCCATATAACCTTCTCTTGTCCGGATCTCTGCAAGTCGTCCAATCCGGGTTTCCAGATCGCTTAAGGATTCCAGCTCCCGCTGGTATTTTTCTTTGCCGCTGATTTCATTAGCGTTGATAACGCTTTGAAGCGCTTCCTCTCCAAGGTTTTGTTTAATGAGCTGGATCAGCTTGACGGTGAGTTCTGCATGGGTATCGGGAAAACCAGCGTTGCCCAAAGCAGTGAGTGTAAAGAACTGTGTAGGTCTGCCTACTCCTCTGGATTCATGCTGGCTCTGAATCAGTCCTTCTTCGGTAAGTTTTAACAACTGTAATCTTGCGCCTTCACTGGTCATTCCCAGTTCTTTGGCGATTTCAGCTGCTGTTAAGGCACCACGCGTCTTCAGCAGCATTAAGAATTTATTTGTCTTCATAATCTAATAAAACAAGTAATTAGTTGTTTTATTCACAAAAGTACTAACTTTGCTTAACTTTTAAGAATATTCACGATTTATTTTGATGATATGCATGAATTTACATAACCCTCTTTAACCCTTTTTTTACCTGAGAATAATCTTTTTGTATTTCACTGCCTGAGCCTGGTGCTTAGGGGGCATGGAATGCTTTTGTCAAAAATTTTAAAATACAGTATGATATGAAACCTATAAATTTACCTTTAATAAGCCTGGCAGTAACGTTGCTTATTGCTTGTGGACCTCAGCAACCGTCTGAAGGGCAGGGCCAGCCTGCAGAATTTCCTGTGATGCAGGTGGAAACGCAGGATGCGGTTATAAACAATGACTATCCTGCAACGATTCAGGGACAGCAGAATATAGAGATCCGTCCTAAAGTTGACGGTTTTGTCGAAAAGATCTTTGTTGATGAAGGCGCTGTGGTGAAAAAAGGCCAGCCTTTATTCAGGATCAATGCTCCGCAGTATGAGCAGGAGATTAGAACAGCTTCTGCGGCAATTAAGAATGCAGAAGCTGAATTGAATACCGCTAAAATGCAGGTGGAGAAAACAATTCCTCTGGTTAAAGAAGGCATCATCAGCAATTATGAATTGAAGCAGGCTTCCTTTAATCAGCATGCCAAGGAAGCTGCTTTAGCACAGGCAAAAGCCAGTTTAGCTAATGCCAGAACAAATGTGGGTTATACGATGATCAGCAGTCCGGCCGATGGGGTAGTGGGAAATATTCCCTACAAGACCGGGAGCCTGGTAAGCAGCAGTTCTGCACAACCACTCACAACGGTATCCAATATCAGCCGGGTATATGTTTATTTCTCTTTTAATGAAAAGAAATTCCTTGACTTTGTGGATCAGTATACTGGAAAAACGATGGAAGATAAACTTCGTCAGTTTCCACCAGTTCTGTTGTTGATGGCCAATGGAAAGGTCTATCCGGAGAAGGGAAGGATGGAGACTTTAAGTGGGTTGATCAGTACAGAAACAGGTTCAGTAAATCTGAGGGCCAGTTTCCTCAATCCAGTTTCTCTGCTCAGGAGCGGGGCTAGCGCAACGATCCGGATCCCGGTAGTTTTGAAGCAGGCGTTATTGATCCCTTCAAAAGCAACTTATGAAATGCAGGAGAAAACGATGGTTTTTACGGTGGATCCAAAAGGAAAAGTAAAAAGCACCGAAATCGAAATCCTGGATGTTCCTTCGGGTGAATTCTATGTGGTTAAAAAAGGACTGCAGGTAGGCGACAAGCTGGTTACTGAAGGTGCGGGTGCGCTTAAAGACGGCATGGAGATCAAACCCGTATCTCCTAAAATTAAGCGTTTGGTCTCTTCTAAAATTTAAAAATTATGTTAAAAAAGTTTATTGATAATCCGGTATTGTCTACTGTGATATCGATCATCATTGTGATACTTGGTTTACTGGGTTTGTATTCTTTGCCTATTTCCCAATATCCGGATATTGCTCCTCCGGCGGTTGAAGTAACAACTTCTTATCAGGGAGCGAGTGCCGATGTGGTTATGAAAAGTGTGATTGTGCCTTTGGAAGAAGAGATTAACGGTGTAGAGAATATGACCTATATGACATCCAAAGCCAGTAATGATGGTACAGCGAACATCACCATCAATTTTAAACAGGGTACTGATCCGGATATGGCGGCTGTGAACGTGCAGAACCGGATCACTAAAGCGACCAGCCTGATGCCTGCTGAGGTGATTAAAATGGGAATTACAACGAGTAAAAGGCTGAATAGTGAGGTGTTTTCATTTTTGTTGTATAGTGAAAATGGAAAGTACGATCAGCGTTTCCTGGACAATTATTTAAGGATCAATATTATTCCTCAGATCAAAAGGGTACATGGGGTGGGAGATGCCCAGGTATATGGTGGTAAAGATTACAGTATGAGGATCTGGCTAAAGCCGGACGCTATGGCGGCTTATGGATTGATTCCTTCGGATGTGATGAGCGCTCTTGCAGAACAGAATATTGAGGCTGCGCCGGGTAAGGTGGGAGAGAACAGCAACCAGTCCTTTCAATACACCCTGAAATACACGGGCCGCCTGGAGAAGCCAGAACAGTTTGGTGATATCATCCTGAAATCGGTGGGCAATGGACAGGTGTTGAAATTAAAGGATGTGGCGGCCGTTGATCTGGGATCGTTTACCTATTCCAGTACATTGATTGCTCAGGGGCATGAATCGCCTTATGTGGCCATTAACCAGACTTCAGGTTCTAATGCGCATGAGATCATTAAACAATGTGAAAAGATTCTGGCAGATGCGGCACTTACTTTTCCGAAGGGGGTAAAATATAGTGTATTTACCAATGCCAATGAGTTCCTGAATGCATCGATTTCTAAATTGATTTCCACAATCATAGAGGCTTTTATCCTGGTATTTATTGTGGTCTTTATTTTTCTTCAGGATTTTCGTTCTACATTGATTCCGGCGATTGCAGTACCGGTTGCGATTATCGGTACCTTCTTTTTCCTAAAGTTATTTGGTTTCACCATTAACCTGCTAACCTTGTTTGCCCTGGTGTTGGCTATTGGAATTGTGGTGGATGATGCTATTGTAGTGGTTGAGGCGGTTCATGCTAAACTGGATCAGGGTGCAAAATCTGCCAAGAAGGCGACCATGCATGCCATGAGCGAAATTAGTACAGCGATTATTTCTATTACCCTGATCATGGCCTCGGTATTTATTCCGGTAACTTTTGTGACTGGGTCTGTTGGGGTGTTTTACAAGCAATTTGGTTTAACGCTTGCAGTGGCCATTCTGATCTCGGCAGTGAACGCTTTGACCTTGAGCCCTGCTTTATGTGCCTTGCTGTTGAAACCGCATGGGGATCATGAGAAAGTGAAGACAGGATTCCTGCAACGGTTTTACGCCGGATTTAATGCTTCTTTTAACCGGATGACAGCAAGATATAAACAGGCCGTTATCTTCCTGGTGAGCAGAAAATGGATCTCTTTTGTGGGTATTGCCTTGTTTAGTTTGCTGTTTTGGTTCCTGGTTAAAACTACCCCAACCGGATTTGTGCCTAATGAAGATAGTGGTTCTATTTATGGTAACGTGATCCTTCCTCCAGCCAGTTCGCTGGAGCGTACAGAAGAAATTTCCAACCAGATTGACAGTATTGCCAGGTCCATTCCGGAGGTGGAACTGTCTTCCCGTTTGGCAGGTATGGATTTAATGAGCGGTACGGGTAGTTCCTATGCGGCTATTTTTATCCGGCTGAAACCCTGGAAAGAAAGGACAAAAAAGGGACAGGATATTCAGAGTGTTGTGGGGCAGTTGTTTGCGAAAACAGCTGGAATTAAAGGTGCAAATATTATCTTTTTTGCAGCACCTACCCTGCAGGGCTTCGGAAATAACGATGGTTTTGAGTTTAAGCTCCAGGACAAAACCGGGGGGACTTATCAGGCCTTTAACCAGGTGATTGGTGGCTTTATGGGGGCACTGAACCAACGTCCGGAGGTAATGTATGCAGCAACTTCTTATAATACCGGTTTTCCGCAGTATGAAGTAAACGTCAATGTGGCTAAATGTAAAGAGGCTGGAATTCAGGTGAATACGGTTTTGAATACCTTGCAGGGATACCTTGGTGGAATTTATGCCTCAGATTTTAACCGTTTTGGTAAACAGTATAAGGTAATGATCCAGGCGGAGGCTTCCCAGCGGATGAACAAGGAGGCTATTGACAAGATCTTTGTACGGAACGACCGGGGAACAATGGCACCGATATCTGAATTTATTGAGCTGAAAAAGATCTATGGACCGGAGTTTATCAATCGTTTTAATTTGTTTACGGCTGCATCGGTAAATGGTGCACCAAAACCGGGTTATAGTTCTGGAGATGCTATAAAGGCCATTCAGGAAGTGGCGGCAAAAACGCTTCCGCAAGGTTATACTTTTGAGTTTTCGGGCTTAACGTTGGAGGAGCTTTCCAGCGGTAGTCAGACGATGCTGATCTTTATATTGAGCTTGCTATTTATTTACTTCTTGCTGAGTGCCCAGTACAAAAGCTATATTCTTCCGTTTTCTGTATTGCTTTCTTTGCCTATTGGTTTGGCTGGTGCGTTCTTGTTTGCCCGTTTGTTTGGCCTGGACAATAATATTTTCCTGCAGATCAGTTTGATTATGCTGATTGGATTACTGGCCAAAAATGCCATTCTGATTGTTGAGTTTGCTTTGATGAACCGTTTAAGCGGTAGAAGCCTGGTTCAGTCTGCGATTGCGGGGGCAACCGCCAGGCTAAGACCTATCTTGATGACATCTTTTGCTTTTATTTTCGGTTTACTGCCTTTAATGTTTGCTTCAGGTGCTGGTGCCATTAGTAACCGCTCTATTGGTACGGCTGCGGTTGGGGGTATGCTGATCGGGACTGTTTTTGGTGTATTTGTGATCCCAATTTTATTTATCGTTTTTCAGGGGATCCAGGAGAAGATTGGCGGGAATAAAAAGGCTGAAGTTATAGATTATAAACCTGAACCTGTTGAATTTCAGGCTCTGAATTAAAATAGTGAACCATAAATAGATGAAATGATGAATAAATATATAGGGTTTTTATTTCTGGCTGTTCTGATGTTCTCTTGCCGAAGTGCAAAAGAATACCGGCTGCCAGAAGTGAATATCAACAATAGCTATCCGGGACAGGAAGATAAGGATACAACGTCAATTATTACCCTACCCTGGGACAAGTTGTTTACGGATACTTTATTGAAAAAACTGGTGCAGGAAGGCCTGGCTAAAAACCTGGATCTGAAAATAGCTGTAAAGCAAATAGATGTTGCTCATGCTGCGATGATGCAGAGTAAGGTGGCTTTTTTGCCGGAACTGAGTGGGAAAGCTGGGATTACGAGATCTAAACTGGCCTTTCCGCAGGGATTTGGCCTGGTTAATAATTCTACGCAGTATGATGTATCTCTGAATACAAGCTGGGAAGCAGATATCTGGGGGAAACTAAAGAGTGCTAAAAAAGCTGCCCTGGCCAGAATGCTCCAATCTGAAGAGGCTAAAAAGGTAGTACAGACACAATTGGTTGCGGATATTTCGAGCTTCTATTTTACACTTCTTGCGATGGATGAGCAGTTGAGGATCTTGGAAAAGACGGTGAGCAACCGGAAAGAGGATGTGAAAGCTATGAAATCTTTAATGACTGCAAATATTGTTAATGGTGCCGCCGAGGTACAAAGCGAGGCGAATCAGTATGGTGCTGAAGTGGCTATTCCTAAATTGAAAAGACAGATCAGGGAAACGGAGAATGCATTGAATACTTTATTGGCCAGACCTGCCTCAGCGATTCTAAGGGGGAGTTTGAATCAGCAGAAATTGTTAATGGATCTTCATGCGGGGATCCCTGCCCAGCTTTTGCAGAACAGACCGGATGTTAAACAGGCGGAGTATGCGTTCAGAGCGGCTTTTGAGGATACGAATGTGGCGAGGCGGTTGTTTTATCCTTCTATCAGTTTAACTGCGGCTGGGGGTTTTACCAGTTTTAGTTTTAAGGATTGGTTAAGTGCGCCTGGTCTTTTTGGAAATGTGGCTGCGGGGATTTTACAACCGGTTCTGAGTAAGGGGGTTAATAAAGCAAGGTTAAGGACGGCGCAGGCTACTCAGGAGCAGGCAGGTTATGCTTTTGAAAAGTCCGTATTGAATGCGGCTGAAGAGGTTTCTAATGCTTTGTATGGATGGCAGGCTGCGGGTGAACAGCGGGAGATCAGGAAGAAACAGGTGGTGTTGCTGGAGCGGTCTGTGGATTTTACGAAGAAATTGTTGAAGTATAGCTCGGCGACGAATTATACGGATGTGTTGACTTCGGAGCAGGGTTTGTTGGCTGCGGAATTGGAAGTAGTTAATGATCAGCTGGAGCAGTGGAACGCTGTTATTGGTTTGTATAGGGCGCTTGGAGGGATGTAAAGAGGGTGTTATGTTACCGCAAAATCTGCTGGTCTGACTCTAAGGCTGCACCGGCTTAGGCGTCCTGAAGGGGCCGCAAACCCGCCAATGCCTTTTCGCAGACACAGTAGATTTTGCTTGCGCCATAAGCAGGGGGGAGATCCGGGTATGATGCAGAGGGTGTTATGTTACCGCAAAACCTGCTGGTCTGACTCTAAGGCTGCACCGGCTTAGGCGTCCTGAAGGGGCCGCAAACCCGCCAATGCCTTCTCGCAGACACAGTAGATTTTGCTTGCGCCATAAGCAGGGGGGAGATCCGGGTATGATGCAGAGGG
>NZ_QAIL01000141.1:15058-83324 GCF_003061025.1 Pedobacter sp. HMWF019
TCAATGCCTTCTCGCAGACACAGTAGATTTTGCTTGCGCCATAAGCAGGGGGGAGATCCAGGTAGGATGCAGAGAAGGAAATGGTGTTTGTGCTGTTTTTTAATATGAATAGGATTTGCGAATTGCAGGTATGAAACTTTGCAAAAAAAAGAGGAATGCTGTTGAGAGGCCTTGGCGGGTTTGCGCCCCCTTCAGGGCGCCTAAGCCGGCGCAGCCTTGAAACAGCATTCCTCTTTTTTTCTATTCTTTAAGCAAAGCCAATTGTATTTTTTTATCAACGCCAGTTTACAGGGCAGGATACAAAGGCAACTCTTCTACGAAGAGAAAACGGCTTTCCAGGTGGTTGATCAGTGCGTAGCAATGCTTCAATCCATTGGTAACGACAAGCCATTTGGCCTTGTGTACAGAATTGTATCTGGCGGCCTGGTCAAAGACAGCTTGGGAGATTTTAACGGAGGGCGCTTTACACTCGATAACCATGATGCGTTCGCCGTTTGTGTTGTAGATTACGATGTCTGTTCTTTTTTGTAGTTTGTTCAGTGTTAAGCCGCCTTCAATCTGGATGAGTGATTTTGGGAACTTTCTCTCTAGGATCAGGAACTGGATAAAGTGCTGGCGTACCCATTCTTCTGGCGTCAGCACAAGATGCTTTTTGCGGATTTCGTCGAAAATATAGAGCTGTTCTTCCTTCCTGGTAATTTTGAAAGGATAGGCAGGAAGATTAAGCGGAACAAGGTTAAATGCCATTTGTGCAAAAATAACCTTTAATATTTAGTTTTTAGCCGTTACATTTGGATAATTATATGACTGCTTCAGATATTATAAAAGACCTCAAAGCCAAAAAGTTTAAACCTGTTTATTTATTGCATGGTGAAGAACCCTATTATATAGACCAGATTATTCATTACATGGAAGAACATGTGCTGAATGATATGGAAAAAGGGTTCAACCAAACTGTGCTATACGGCAAGGACACCGATATGGCTACGATACTGAATGCAGCGAAGAGATATCCCATGATGTCTGATTACCAATTGGTGGTGATTAAAGAAGCACAGGATCTAAAATGGGGAAAAGAAACAGAAGGCAGCAGTAAAGAAGCAGAATTTGTACAAAGCTATTTTGAAAAGCCCCTGACTTCAACCATTCTGGTGCTGGGGTACAAATATGCCAATTTCGATAAACGGAAAAAGCTTTTTAAATCAATATCAAAGTCAGGTCTGGTTTTTCAGTCGGATCCGGTAAGAGATTATAAACTGGCACAGTGGATAGAGGAACTGGTTAAAGAAAAAGGCTATAAAATAGCTCCTCAGGCTGCTGCTTTAATGGCTGAATATCTGGGTACAGACCTTTCCAAGATCGCTAACGAGGTGGAGAAACTCATGCTCAACATCAGCAGGGAAACCACTATAGATACCGATCTGGTACAAAGAAACATCGGGATCAGTAAAGAATACAATGTATTTGAACTGCAGAAGGCGCTGGCCGTAAGAGATGTTTTGAAATGCAACCAGATTATAAATTATTTTGCCAATAACCCCAAAGCCAATCCAATGGTGATGGTGATGGCCAATTTGAATTCTTACTTTTCTAAAATACTTAAATATCATTACCTGCCCAATAAGAGTGATGCGGCTAAAGAACTGGGTGTAAATCCATATTTTGTGAAAGATTATGAAACCGCGGCCAGAACTTTTAGTCTCAATAAAACCTTTGATATTATTGCCTTGCTTAGGGAATATGATTTGAAAAGCAAGGGGGTAGACAGCAGCGGCAATACAACAGATGGTGAACTGTTAAAAGAATTGTTGTTTAAAATGATTCATTAATTTATCGCTTTGTAACTGCAAAGTTATAAAGGGAGTATGCTTGAATACCGTTAAAGCCGCTTATCTTTGCAGGGAACATTCAAATAACCCTAACTGAATTCATGAAAAAAACCTTATTAATACCGGCCATGGTAATGGCGGGTATATGCTCTGTTTATGCCCAAACCAAACCGGTTATACCTCCGGTGGTGGCAGATTCTACAAAAAAAGGCCCAGGTGCTTTTGGTGATCCGAAAGCTAAATCAGGACCGAAACCCTATGCTACGGTGATTACCGACAAGGCAGTTACCCGTAAAGGGATGATCACGGTTCATAAACTGGACGATAAATTTTTCTTTGAACTGGCAGATTCCACGCTTGGAAGAGAAATTCTTGTCGTAAGCCGGATTTCAAAAGCAGGGGCAGAAGTGCGTTCTGCATCCGGATATGCAGGAGATCAGATCGGTAGCAGTGTGATCCGCTTTGACAAGGGACCTAACAATAAGATTTTTATGCGGAAGCTGTCTTTCAGGACATATGGCCCTGATAGTACTACTGCAATGTACCAGTCTCTGCAAAATTCCAATATTCAGGCAATTGCCGCTTCTTTCAACATCGCTGCCTATACAACAGATAAAAAAGGTAGTGTTATTGATGTGACGGATTATATCAACAGTGATAATGAGATCTTCAATTTTGGTTCTCCAATGGCTAAAACCCAGTTCCGCATCGGAATGCTGAATGCGGATAGAAGTTATATCCAGAATGTGCGCAGTTTTCCCAAAAATGTAGAGATCAGTACGGTTAAAACTTATTCTCTTGCAGCAGCACCAGGTCCGGGCGGCCCTCCTTCAGGCGGTGCTTCGGGGTCTACAACCATGGAACTGAACACTTCACTGGTGATCTTACCTAAGGTTCCTATGAAAGCCAGGTATTTTGATCCGCGTGTGGGTTATTTTGCTGTGGGGTATACCGATTTCGATCTGAATCCGCAGGGTGTAAAAGAAGTTCAGATCATCAAAAGATGGAGATTGGAACCTAAGCCTTCGGATATGGCTAAATACAAAAGAGGGGAGTTGGTAGAGCCGGTTAAACCGATTATTTTCTATATTGATCCTGCTACACCAAAAAAATGGGTGCCTTATCTGATGGCTGGCGTTAATGACTGGCAGAAGGCTTTTGAACAGGCTGGTTTTAAAAATGCCGTGCAGGCAAAACTGGCACCTACTGCCAAACAGGATTCTACCTGGAGCCTGGATGATGCAACGCATTCTGCGATTGTGTATAAACCATCTGAAATCGCTAACGCCAGCGGACCTAGTATTGCTGATCCAAGAAGTGGAGAAATTATTGAAAGCCATATCAACTGGTATCATAATGTGATGAAGCTGGTACACGACTGGTATATGATCCAGGCGGCAGCGATCGATCCAAGAGCACGTAAAATGGAATTCAGCGACGAATTGATGGGAGACCTGATCCGTTTTGTATCCTCACACGAAGTGGGACATACCCTTGGTTTACGCCACAATTATGGATCAAGCTCCACAGTTCCGGTAGAAAAACTGCGCGATAAAGCTTTTGTGGAAGCCAATGGACATACGCCGTCTATTATGGATTATGCGCGTTTTAACTATGTGGCGCAGCCTGAAGATAAAATTTCTCCTAAAGGAATCTATCCGAGAATAGGTGACTATGATAAATGGGCTATTGAGTGGGGCTATAAATTGTTGCCAGAAGCTAAAACTCCAGTTGCTGAAGTTCCTGTACTGAATAAGGTTGCTGTAGAGAGATTGAAAAACAAACGTTTGTGGTTTGGTACGGAAATGAATCCAGATGATCCGCGCTCACAGAATGAGGATTTGGGAGATAACGCTATGATTGCAAGTACCTACGGGATCAAGAACCTGAAAGTGATCCTGGCAAAATTACCGGAATGGACCAGAAGTTCAAATGAAGGTTATGACAATCTTGACAATATGTATGGCCAGCTGACTAGCCAGTTTAGCCGCTATATGGGCCATGTGGCAAAGAATGTTGGCGGTATTTATGAAACGCCAAAAACAGTAGAACAAACTGGAACGGTTTACCAAAGAACACCGGCAGCCTTGCAGAAAGACGCAATTGCATTTTTAGATCAGAATCTGTTCCATACGCCTTCTTGGTTATTGAACCAGGATATTCTAAACAATACCGGGGCAGATCCGGTAGAATTGATCAATAAGTTGCAGGCACCAGTATTGGGTAGGTTATTAAGTTCGGCAACTTTATCGAAGTTAATTTCGGCAGAGGCTGCAGATGGAGAGTCTGCATACAAGATAACAGATTTGTTTACTGATCTTCAGGGCAGTGTATTTACTGAACTGAAAACCAATAGTAATATCGACGTTTATCGCCGTAACCTGCAGAAAGCTTATGTAGAAAATCTGATTGCGGTATTGAAACCGACGCCTGCGCCTGCCCCTTCCGGACCTTTATCTATGGGAGGAATGGACAGAAGAATGAGTCCTTCCAGGAACGATGTGGTTTCTGTGGTTAAGGCGCAGTTAAGATCGCTAAATTCGGCGATTAAATCTGCAACTACACAGGCATCTGGTTTGAGTAAGTATCATTTGCAGGATCTTTCTGAAAGGATTGATAGCGCATTGGAGCCAAAGGGTTAATCTGCTTTGAAGGTATATTAAGAAAAGCATCCTGAATTCTCAGGATGCTTTTCTTTTAACAGGATGAATGATACTTAGCCTTAAAATTTCAAATCTTGTCTAAGTTCACCGTTTTCCATGTTGATTAGCGAGATGTTTTTGAGCTTAAAGTCATCAGGTAATTCGTTTCTCCTGATTTGCACCTGTTTGCAGGCATCCAGCAAGAATGGCGGATGCTTGGAGAAGGAGTGATAGGTATTGGTTTTGTAAACTTTATTATTGGTAAAGGAAAGATTTTGAACGGATCTTGCAAACAGCAAAGCCCGATCAAAATGCCTGAAGATGTTGTTCCGGATCTTAATGTTCTGATGGTATGGGAACTGATGTTTCGCTTTAATCGATGGTGTAATGGTAATCACTGCTTCACCCCATTCGGGGCCCGAGGTCAGGCAGTCTTCAAAGACATTATTGCGGATCAGGACATTCCTGTTTGCTCCGGACTCAAACCAGTAATTCAGGTCTCCTTCGATCAGAATTGCAGCTCCAGCGGTATTAAAATAATTGTTTTCGATAATTACATCCTTTGGTGTGGTGACCAAAATGCCTCTTGCCCTGTGTTTTTTCAGGATTCTGCAGTTCCTTAGTTCCAGACTTGCGGTCCAGGTTTTGTTTTCCAGGTAATGACCTTCTCCAATATTTTCAGGGATATTTTTATCCATCGTCAGTTCGTAACTGGTTACGGTTCCTTGATTTCGTAACGTATCGATCTTGACAATTTTGGCTGACCAGTTTCTTTGCATGCTTGCGCTGTCTACAAAGAACAGTTCATCGCCAACCTCACTTAGCCGGAAGGCGGATCTTCCTCTTGCGGATACTTCGATGTTGCGGCTGTCTGTTCTGCGGAGAATCTTAAAATAAGCACCATGGACATTGATAAAGTCGTCACCCATTCCGCTATGTGTGCAGCCATCGATGATAATTTTTCCCTTGCAGTTGACGAAGTGGGAAGCATCGGCAACGATACTGAAAACCCGGCCTTTGTCTTCGTTGACAGTCATGCTGGAGTTGAGCATGGAAATGTTTTCGCTTCTTTCTCCAAGTACGCCATGGCTGAGTGCATGGTAAATCTTTACTTTTTCAATAGTCGTATTTTTACTGTAGGAAATTTCAATTCCAGGGATAATGTATCGTCCATGATATAGCGTTACAATAGTGCCATTTTCGGGTTTTAAGGGCGTTTTTCCACAGAATCTTATCGTGTTTTTTGCAATGATTTCGGCTTTGCCCAAAAATATATTTCCCAATGGGTTGTCTCTGGTTTGGTAGAGGATCTCCCTTTTATCTTTATCATATAAGGTGTGGAGATTTGTAAATTCCGATCTGAGCTGGTTTTCCCAGCCCTCGCCTATAAAAGTGAGTATGCCGTTCTCCATATGGTATGGATATTTTACGGAATCGATCTTCAGATCGATAAACGCATGGCTGGTCTTTATAATTTCTCCCTGAGAAATGTAAGGCCGGTCCCAATCAATGCTAAAATCCTTAAGTTTGACATTGGTGCTGCCCTTAATCAGAAAGGGACGCATTTTTCCATGGAAGACAAACGCCGAACCATGGCCATCAATCAACACATTTTTTAGATTTTTTAATTCGAAACCGTTAATTGAGGTCATCTTGGTTACTGAATCAATGGGCGTAAAATCGTATCTTCCTTTTTGAAAATGCAGTTCTATTGAGAGGTCTTTTGCGTGCTTCTCAAAAATCTTTTTTAGAACCGGGACCATATTTTTTCCATCGGAGGGTTGGATGCCCCAATCACTTAACCTGATTATAACCGGGCACTGGGCCTGAACTGAGAATGCTATGTAGAGCAACAAAAAGGCTGCAACCATAGATTTTTTTGTTTTGTTATGCATTTTCAATAACTCCCGAAGTTTTAATGTATTCTTTTGGAGAAATGCCGTACATCTCCTTAAAATATCTGTTAAAGTGTGCGTTGCTTGATATGCCGATTTCGAACATAACTTCTGAAATTCTTCTTGAACCGCTGGCTAAAAGCTGACCAGCTCTTTTCATGCGGATCTCTCTGATGAACTCTGATGCGGTTTTGCCGATAATGGCGTGTAACCTGCGGTGAAGGTTCATCCGGCTCATTCCAATATGATCGCACATTTTTTCTACGCTGAGGTTATTGTCGGCCATATTTTCTTCCACGTAAGCGACAATCTTGCTCAGCAATTCTTTGTCCGGCGACGGAATGCAGACTTCTGAAGGATTTGTCAGGTCTTGTTTATGAATATTCAGCACGAGTTGGTTTTTCGATTTCAGGATGTTGTTGACTTTCAGGGTGAGCATGGTATAATCGTATGGTTTGGCAATGAAATCATCGGCCCCTGCCAATAAAGCATTTTTTACGCTTTGGGTTGTATTGTTGATGCTGTGCACGATGACCGGGATGTGGCTGGTTTTTGCATTTGATTTTACCCGCCTGCAAACATCGGTACCATCCAGCGAAGGCATCATCAGATCCGTAATAACAATGTCCGGCAGGCTTTTTTGAGCGATTTCTATGCCGTCAATACCGTTGCTGGCCTCTAGAACATGAAAATGTGGCAAGAGACATTCTTTTAAGTAAGCACGCTGGTCTTCATTGTCTTCAACGATCAGTATTGTTTTTTTTGACAGGTTAATTTCATCTTTAACCGGTTTTGACATGTTCCGTGGAACTGCATCTTTTTTAAGCTCACTTTCCTGGATGTTTTCCGCCTTATACCGGGCTTTACTGATGGGAAATGTGATCGTAAATTTAGAGCCGGTATCCAATGCGGTTTCCAGCTCAATTCCACCACCATGCATTTCGATGAGTTTTTTGGAGATGGATAAACCTATTCCTGTACCGGAATTGTAATGTGAAGTACTTTGGTAATACATTTCAAAAATCCTGTCTTTCTCTTCCTCATGGATGCCTATTCCGCTGTCCTGGATCGTAATAATGGCCAGTTCGGCCTCAATTTCCAGCGCAACGGCAATTTTTCCTCCAGAGGGGGTGTACTTAAAGGCATTCGAAATGAGATTGAAGACGACTTTTTCCACTTTATCACGGTCAAACCAGGCCTTTTGTGTTCTTGGGCTCTGGAAATCGAAGCGGATATTGTTTTGATTTGCCTGCCAGTCAAAAGATTCCTTGACATTAAGCAGCGTCTGAACCAGATCTGATTCTCTAACGATTAATTTTTCGGCATCGGATGCTATTTTTCTCAAATCCAGTACCTGGTTGATCAGGGCATGCAGTTTTAAGGAATTTCTGTGTATGATCTTTAACCGCATGGCCGTAAAGTGGTCATATACAGTGGAAACACTGAGCAGGTCTTGCAATGGGCTTAGGATGAGGTTGAGCGGTGTTCTGATTTCATGAGTAATTGTGGTGAAGAAACTGAGCTTGATGTCATTGAGTTCGGTTACTTTCTCTTTTTCCAGTTTTTCTTTGAAAATTTCGTTCTTGAACCGGTTTTTTGTCCTGAAATAATTAATTAAAAGGGAAACGGATACCGCAAAAACCAGAAAATAAAATGTTTTTGCCCACCAGGTTGCCCATGGGGCTGGTGTGATCTCAAAGTCGATGCTCCGGATTTCCTTTGGGAAGGTACCATCATTGTTCGATGAACTGAGCAAGAACCTGTAATGTCCTGGATCAAGGTTGGAATACGCTGCAATTCTTTGATCATAGCCTGTTGTGATCCAGTCTTTGTCGTAACCTTCAAGTTTATAGCGGAATCTGTTGTTTTCGGGTGCAACGAAGTGTAGTGAAGAGAAAGCGAGTGCAAAATCTTTGTGCCTGTAAGAAAGCACAATATTTTTGGTGTAATTGATATCTGCGGATAATATGGCCTCTCCATCAATTTTTTCATTGATTTTTACCTTTTTATTGGAAACTCTGAATTCTGTAAATGCCGTACTGGTCGTGAATGGGTTGTTCCTGATCGTTTTGGGCTGGAAATAGTTCAATCCATTGATCCCGCCAAAATACATGATGCCCAATTTGTTTTTATAGGCGGCCTCGGTCAGGGTATTGCTCTGCAGGCCATCCTGATAGGTATATCTTTTTGCGGTATTGTGGTCAATACTGTATTTGAACAGCCCCTGGCTGCTGCTTAACCAGAGGTTTTTTACATCATCTTCTAATATTGCCATAATCTTCTGGTCGCTCAAAAGTGGTGTATTGACCGTTCTGTAATTGTTGATCTTACCTGTTTTATCCAGTGACAATGCATTTAAACCAGCGTCGGTACCGATCCAAAGGATGTTGCGCTGGTCGCGGTAGATGGACCAAACATGGTTGCTGCTTAAGCTATTGATGTTGTTTTCCATGTGCTTGTACACCAAGATTTTTATGTTTTCCGTACTGTCGTAACGGATGGCGTTCAGGCCGCCGCCAATAGTACCGATCCATATGATCGGGACGTAGGGATCCTGGTAAACTGCATAGACCGAGTTAGATGAAATGCCGTTTGCAAGGGTAAGGGTGGTAAACTGGTTGTTTTTGGGGTTATATTTATACAGCCCTGTAAAACTTGCTATCCACAGATTTCCAAAATTGTCTTCACAAATGGACCGTGCAATAAAACCACTTTTAACGGCCAGTATTTTTTTTCGGCCGCTTGAAGCAATGTTTAAGACCTTATACAGGCCATCGTTACCGCCGATCCAGATGGTTTTGTCTTTGCTCTGCTGGATACTGCAGATCGATGGTGAACTGATTTCGCTTTTGTAAGAATCGATCTGTCGGGTGGCTTTATCATAGATATAAAGGCCCTCATTGAAGGTTCCTATCCAGAGGTCCCGGTCGGTTTCTGCCAATGCAGAAACATATTTACCCTGATAGCCGAATATGCCTTCCCTGTTTTTCATCAAAGGGAAAAAGGAATAGAAATTCTTTGAGGAGAGATCGGTATAGTTTATTCCACTCTGATAGGTACCTACCCAAAGGGTATTCGAGCGGTCTATAAAAAGTGTGTTTGCTGCGTTTTCTGAGAGGTTACAGAACAGCTTTTCAGTGGTGTATTGATTGATCTGCCCGATGTTGGACCGGCTATCCAGGTTGACCTTAAAAATTCCATCTACTTTTGAACCTACCCATAGGTCGCCGTTCAAATCCTGCCGAAGCGAGGTTATCTCTGCCGTTTTGGGCAAAGTATAGGTATAGGGTATTTCTTTAAAATTACTGCTAATCCGGTATAGCTGATGGACTGAACCTACCCAGATATGGCCATTATGATCTTGGAACAGGGAAGAGATCCAGGCATTTTCGATGATCGTTTCCGGTCTGCTTCTTTTGACATCTTTTAGTGCAGCTGTTTTAAATATATAGAGGCCTTTATCTGTTGCGACCCAGATATTTCCTTTTTTATCCGTCAACAGGGATTTGATGTTCCTGTTTTTCAGATCAGCAGGAAAAAAAACCTGCTTCGCTCCTGTAGTTTTCCCTTTAATAATGGCCAGGCCTTTGATCGTTCCCGCCCAGATGTTGCCGGCCTGATCGGTGGTGATGGTCTGCACGGTATTGCTGGCGATGTCGTTCGTTTTGATATCAAAATGTGTCATGCTGTCCAAACGCGGATCAAGTACATTGATGCCCCCGCCATCGGTACCGATCAGGATCTGTTCCTGTTGATTTTCATAAAGGCTCAGTACACGGTTATCTGACAGACTGTTCCTGTTATTGGAAATATGGCGTTTGGTCTGTACCGAAAATCCGTCAAAACGGTTTAATCCGTCATAAGTCCCAATCCAGATAAATCCCTTTTTATCCTGGATGATGGCTGTAATGGAGTTCTGTGACAACCCGTTATTTACAGATAGATATCTAAAGGAATAATTCTGAGAAAAGTCCATTCCATAGGGTTCGGTGCTCTTGCCTGAAAATGGAAACAACAATAGGGAGAGGATAAAGAAAAATCTCATAAAGGATATTTGGTACACAATTGTAACTATTTATCGCGTATAAATAAATCTTTAAGGAGCTATTGTTACATAAGCTCATTTTTTTGTTACGTGTGTAATCTTGGAAGTGGAATTATCGCAATAACATTGTATGTCTGATTTTATGATCTAAATCAGCTTACTGTTAAACACACTAACCAAATATATAATGAAATACAAAAAATCTGCTTATCCTAAGGTACTTCTACTCGCCCTGATGTCTTTATCGATGTCGGCGCCCAAAGTGGTAATGGGGCAAAAAACAGTTGGTCCGAAACCGGCATTTTCAGTGGCCGGATTCTATCCCCAAAGCGATAGTCCACGCAAGGTCTATAATTTTAATCCTGGCTGGCGTTTTTTTAAAGGCAATATAAAAGGGGCTGAACAGGTAGGGTTTAACGATTCGGCCTGGGCGCAGGTTTCGCTGCCGGATGGTCTGGAAATTTTGCCTGAAAATGCAAGTGGAATGCGCAATTACCAGGGGCCGGCCTGGTACCGGAAAACTTTTAAAACCGCATCAACCAATGGAAAAAGCTTTATTTACTTTGAGGGGGTGATGGGGAAGGCTGTTGTTTATCTTAACGGTATAAAGGTAAAAGAGCACTTTGGAGGTTATCTGCCATTTGTGGTAGACATCGATAATTCTACATTGACCAAAAATGGGAACAATGTTATTGCTGTTCTTGCGGATAACTCAAACGATGAATCTTATCCTCCGGGGAAAGCGCAGGACAATCTGGATTTTGCTTATCTGGGCGGGATCTACAGGGATGTTTATTGGATTGAAACACCATCTCTTCATCTCAGCTTTCCTGAGCTGAGTAAAACCATAGCTGGGGGTGGGGTATTTGTAGCGGTAAAAGATGTAAATGGAAACAGTGCCAATATTGAGGTAAGGACGGAGGTACAGAATGAAGGTAATGCAGATGTAAAGCTTTCGGTCCGTTCTACACTTGAGGATAGGGATGGAAAAGTGATATTGACCAAAACTGGTACTTTAAAGGTAATTAAAGGAGGCTCGCAACAGATGATTCAGCAACTGGATGTGAAGAACGTACACCTGTGGCATCCGGATGATCCTTATCTGCATTTTATAAAAACAGAGGTGCTTGAAAATGGCAAAGTGGTAGACAGCTACCGCACACGTTTTGGTATCCGCTTGTTCGAAATGCGTGGCGACGATGGCTTTTTTGTAAATAAAAAATATATTGGTCATAAACTTTCTGGGGTAAATCGTCATCAGGATTATGTGTATGTTGGAAATGCTGTTCCAAATACGAGCCAGTACCGCGATGCAAAACTGCTGAGGGAGGCTGGATCTACCATTGTACGTGCTGCGCACTACCCCTTGGATCCTGCTTTTATGGATGCCTGTGATGAACTTGGACTTCTGGTTACCTCGGCAAATCCGGGCTGGCAGTTTTACAATGACAAAGATCCCCGTTTTGAGAAGTTTCTTGCTGAAGATACCCATAATCTGGTTAGAAGGGACCGCAACCGTGCCGCATTGTTACTTTGGGAAACTGCCATCAATGAGACGCCTTGGCAGCCTGCATCGGTGATGAATAACCTTCACCGTATTGTCCATCAGGAATTTCCTTATCCTGGAGCCTTTACGGCGGCAGATGTAGATGAAGCTAAAAAGGCGGGTTTTGATTTTTATTATCACGGCGGGATGCAGGAAGAAAAAAATTCCTTTACCCGTGAGTATGGTGATGGAGGAGAGGTGGATAATTTCTATTCACAGAATGCAATGAGCAGGGTAAAAAGGGAATGGGGCGAACTTGCGCTGCTCAATCAGGCCAATATCAGGGCTCAGGGGCTGAACGAAATCTTCAATACGCCCCCAAAAAGGATTGGCGCAGCCTTATGGGCAGGTATCGATCACCAGCGAGGTTACCACCCCGACCCATTTTTGGGTGGCTTGCTCGATGTTTACCGCATGCCTAGATATTCTTTCTATTTGTTTAAAAGTCAATACGATCCCTCTTTTAAGCTTCCGGGTATAGAGACAGGACCAATGGTGTATATTGCCCATGAATTGACCCAGGTATCGGGCGGGGACATTACTGTTTTCAGCAACTGTGAAGAGGTGAGGCTGACCTGGCTAGGTAAGGTGATTGGCACTGTCAGACCCGACAGCACGATGAAAAATATGCCGCATGCACCATTTGTATTTAAAAATGTGTTCAATTTCCATGAGATCAGTACAAACTGGAGAAATAAGACGAAGGAGATCAATCTGATTGCAGAAGGCCTGATTGGCGGGAAAGTAGTAGTGAGTTCGGTAAAAAAATATCCGGAAAGAACAACTGGAATTAAGCTGGATATTGACAGCGCCGGATTGGGACTATATGCAGATGGTTCTGATTTTATCCCTGTTCGGGCCACCATAGTGGATAATAATGGTGTAGCCAAAGTTCTGGCTTCGGAAAATGTCCATTTTGAGGTAGAAGGAGAAGGAACGGTTATTGGAAGTGAAGAAAACCAGGCCAATCCGATGAAAACACAGTTTGGTACGGCGACTGTCCTGGTTAGGGCAACAACAAGGGCGGGCAAAATCAAAGTAAAGGCTTATGTAAATGGTTTGAAGGCCGACGAAATCACATTTAATTCTATACCTGCCGCGCTTCCGCTACTCTTTTCAGATCAGTCTAAACCCATAGCAAAAAATCCTGGCCCAATAAGTAAACTTGGCCAGGATACAGGAAACCAAAAAAAATCTGCTGAAATGGGTGAGGTAAAGGACCTTAAAGACAGGATTAAACGCCTGGAGCTTGAGGTGACCAGTCGTGATCAGGATATTATGGAATTGAGAAGCAAAAAAGACAGTAAACATTAATGACGCCCATTTGAACATGAAATTATTTTTAATGAAATTAATGGCTACCCTGGTCTGCAGCCTGATTATTTTTACAGCAAAGGCAGAGGATAAAACGGTGGATATTGCCGATTTTGCGAAATACAGGAGGGCCGATGATGCCGCACCAATGATAAGGGTAGCGATAGCGTATTGCAAACAGATAAGAGCGACCAAACTTATTTTTCCGAAAGCTACTTATTATTTTAAGCGTGATTTAGCTGCTGAGAAATATGTTTTCATGAGTAATAACGATGAAGGCCTGAAGCGTTTTGTTTTCGATCTTTCGGGTATGGAGAACCTGGAGATCGACGGACAGGGTTCGAAGTTTATCCTTACTGGATTTTTGAGTCCATTTTTGCTGGAGAACTGCCGGAATATTTCATTGAGGAATTTCTCGATCGATTATGTGCGTACTTTTCACAGCGAGGCTAAAATCTTAAGTGTAGATAAAAGCGGTATGACGGTACAGTTTGATCGGAAGTTCCCCTACAAACTGGATCATCAGACTTTGATCTTTACCGATAGCGCAGGCGTGGTGTATCCCTGGAGCGATTTACTGGAATTTGATCCTTTAAAAAAGGAAACAGCCTTTATGGCTAATGACCTTTGGGTGGGTTCTAATGTTCCCGTCAAAGAGATAAAACCCGGAACTGTTAAACTTTTATTGCCACAGATTACCGGTATACCCGGAAACGTAATGGTTTTTGCCTCAGCATTTCGTCTGGTTCCTGCCTTCAATATCTCCGGTAGTGTTAATATTAGTTTCAGCGGCATCGATATTTTTCATTGTGGAGGAATGGGGATTGTTGCACAGAACAGCCGGGATCTTTTTTTGGATCATGTCAGGGTAACGCCATCGCCAGGCAGTGGTCGTATTGTGAGCATTACGGCGGATGCAACACACTTTTCAAATTGTTCTGGAAAAATTACAATAGAGAACTGTCTTTTTGAGAACCAAAAGGATGATGCTACCAATATCCATGGCATTTATAGCAAGATCACCAGAATTAATACTCCCTACGAGATTGAGGTAGAACTGGTCCATAAACAACAGTTTGGTTTTGAGTATCTGAAGCCGGATATGAAGGTGGAATTTGCTGATGCTACAAGTATTGTCACCTATGCCAATAACTCGGTAAAAAGCACCGAAAGGATAAATAAAGAGTTTACCAGAGTGGTTTTTGCGGACCCCATTTCGCCCAATACAAAACTGGGTGATGTCATTGCCTGTTCGACGGATTATCCGGAGGTTCTGATCAGAAATTGTGTGATCCGGGGGAACCGGGCGCGTGGAATTTTGTTAAACTCAAGGGGGAAAACAGTTGTAGAGCACAATACTTTTCATGTGCCCGGAGCGGCCATTTTATTTGAAGGTGATGCGAGTTTCTGGTTTGAACAATCGGGTGTAAATGGTGTGACTATCCGGAACAATACTTTTGATAACTGCAATTATGGGGTATGGGGAAATGCCTGTATCCAGGTCGGATCGGGAATCCTGAAGCGTGTTCGTTCGAAAAGCCGTTACCATAAAGATATCAGTATTGTTGGTAATACTTTTAAGATTTTTGATCCACGGATTATTAATGCCTACTGTGTGGATGGATTGATCTTTAAGGATAATAAAATAGAGCAAAGCGAAGCTTACCGTTCGAATTTTTCAGATGGTAAAGCTTTTGTGATCGACGCCTGTTCGAACGTGTCCATTGATGGATATGACATTAGGAATGCGGTAGATCATGTTAAAAAGTAATTCATTAAACCAACCAAATATAATTAATTATGAAAAAAATCTACTCCATTTTTTATCCGATAGAAAACCAATTTCTAATTTATTACGGGCGTTGGAAATCGAGTTCAAAAGAATTCGGAGCTACAGATTGATTTTGCCGGGGATAAGGGGCAGATCCGGACTGCTCCGTTATTTCCAGCTTGGTGTACTGTAGCAGATTGCACGGTAAATTTTATCAAGAACCAACCAAAATTTAAAATTATGAGATTTATTTACATGAGGTTAATCCTGTTTACAGGGTTAATGGGATTCTTTTTGCCTGTCTGGGCCCAGGATATTACCTCTGGTATTGATGCCTGGTATAAGTTTGATTATCAGCCGAACGATACTTATCTAAAAGATTATTCGGGCAACAACAGGCGTATTACAGCTATTAAAGCCGGACAGCAACAGGATTTCGGCAGCAATTTCCAGTGGAATGCGGTAACTATTAATGGTACTCCGCAAAATTCAGTATATTTTCCGGCAGGACGAGATGGAGCTGTCATCTTATCGAATGCAACCGGTAATACCTGGCTGGGCCAATCAGGAGCTGCGGCAAGAACTTTTTGTGCATGGGTAAAAATAGACCCCGGAGCAGACGAGAATGCAGGCCGGATTTTATTTGCTTATGGTGATGACAGCCAGCCCGGTGGAAGATTCGAAATTGACTTAAAAGGACACAAAATCGAATTTGAAAATGCGGTAAATACAGCATCGAACGGGTGGAAAAACAGGAGTGTTGCGCAGCTTAACAACACAGATCATCCTCAGGGTCAATGGTTACATATTGGCCTGGTCTACGATGGGATAGGGAATAGACAAACCGGATTAAAACTGTATGTTAATGGCAAAAGACTGCCTCTGACACCGGTAAGCAATGATGCTGATTTTGCGATCAATACAGCATTGCAATATGCGCCTGAGATTGGTAACTATATGGAGAAGATGGCTATGGCAGATGTTCGTTTTTACAACAGGGCATTAACGAAGGCAGATATCAATGTGATCTGCCCCGACAATACCCCTCCAAACCCGCCCTTTTCGATTGCAAGGTTAAGAGAGATCATTCAGACAGCGGTGGATGATCAGGTTGCCGAAGTCACTATTCCCCCTGGAACCTACACGGGAACTGTGGCAGAAACCGCGTTTATTTCTATAAACGGTGCAAATAATTTAAAGATTATTGCCGACGGGGTAACATTGGTTTGCAGCAAAAAGACCAGGGCACTTTCCTTATCTGACTCAAAGAATATAACCATCCAGGGTTTAAAAATTGACTATAATCCTTTGCCATTTACTCAGGGCGATATCATTGCAACAGGATCTGGTTATGTTGATATTAAGATCCATAAGGGATATGATGTTAAGCCCTATAGCCGGATCGATATTATTGATCCGGCCACCCGTTTCCGGAAGAAGGGAAATGTATTTCTCTGGGGTTCAATAGCAGCACTGATCAGTGATTCTGTTGTCCGGGTAACGCAGCCTGCATTGCCAGGTATAGCCGTTGTTGGCGATATGGCCAGTTTAAGCACGGGAAATGATGATGGTATCCCCCATGCTGTTGCTATTGAGGCAAACCGTGGTGGGATCAAACTACAGAATGTTTCTGTGTTTTGTGCGCCGGGTTTTGGAATATTTGAAGCTGGCGGCGAGGGAGGTACGATATTGGATGGCTGTAAGATTGTTCCGGGCCCACTTCCGTCAGGTGCAGCACAGGAACGTTTGCTGTCTTCTTCTTGGGATGCCATTCAGCATTCACTGACCCGTGTTGGCCCAACGGTAGAAAACTGTGAGGTCAAAGATGCAGGCGACGATTCGTGGAGTGTAACCTGGGATGGTGAATATATGGTGAATGCAGTTTCAGGGAATATCCTGACCCTTTCCAGGACTACCCTGCAGGTGGGTGATTCACTGCGTACTTCTTTGATTTCGGATTTTGCTGTGGTCACCGGGAAATCCGGATCGAATGTGACCTTAGACCGTGCTTCGCCATGGGCGGTGGGGGCCAGGTTATATTCTCCAAACAGAAGATGCGAAAACTTTGTCCTGAGGAACAATAATTTCCGGAGTGCAGGGCGGGTGCTTATTAAAGCTGGGCATGGTCTTATTGAAAACAATACTTTTGATACCGGTCATAGCGGGGTGACGGTGAATACGGAGATTGCACCTGGTGCGTCAAGTATTTATAAGCTGATCATCAGGAACAACATCATCCGCTCAACAGGTTATTTCAATCCGGCTCCATGGAGTAACCAGGCCGGTGCGATATCCATAGCCGATGGTGCGGGGTACGATCTCTCCCCGGCAGGTGTATTCGATGACATCGTTATAGAGAAAAATACTTTTGAAGATGTCCTTGGTGTAAACCTGGTGGTTTCATCGGCGAGTAATGTGAAAATTAAGGAAAATAAGTTTTACAGAACAGGGCTGAGCATGTCAAATTCTACCGGGTCGCAGTATGGCATCAACCAGCATACGGTTGTTTTTCTTAAGAACCTTAAAAATATAGTGTTGGACAGCAATGAAGTGATCGTTCAGGGATTGACCTCTTTGCTGGATTCAACAAATTTAAAGGAGTTTACCAAACTGCGGAGGGGAATCTTTATCCGGTCGGAACAGCCCACAGTGATCTCGGTTTTTTTGACCAGTCCAACGGCAAATGCAAAATTTAAGCCTGGCAGCGATGTTCCTTTGCAGGCGGCTATTACCAGTAATGTTAAGATCGCAAAAGTAGAGTTTTATCGCGGCTCAGATAAACTGGGCGAAGTGACCAAAACGCCTTATGTATTTAATTGGCCTAAAGTAGCCAAAGGCAATTACAGAATTACTGCCAGAGCCATTGGTGAGGATAATGTGGCTTCGGTGTCCCAGCAGATCGATATTTCGGTGGAGGATAAAACTGTACTGGAAAAGGACGGGAAACCAGCCCTGAACCCACGCAACCTCTTAACCCCAAATGGCGATGGTAAGAATGACTATTGGGAAATTGAAAACATAGCGCACTATCCCGAATTGAAAGTTACGGTTTTTAACCGGCAGGGACAACAGGTGCTCAGTTCTGAGTCTTTTGAAAGGTGGGATGGGAACTTCAATGGTTCACCTGCTCCGACCGGGATTTATTTCTATTCGATTACAGAAAATGGTAAAATAGTTAAAAGTGGAAGTATCACACTAATCCGATAACCATGAAATATTTATTAGCAGTTCTGATGCTCGCCCTTTTTGGTGAGAAAAGTTTTCCTCAGGTCAGCTCATACAACCATTATTATAATCATCCTTTTATGTATAATCCTGCATTTGCAGGTATTGAAGATATGGGCCAGCTTACTGCTGTTTCGCGTATGCAATGGGCAGGTTCGGAACGTGTTGTTTCCTCTGCCTTTATCACGGCGGAATTACCACTCAAAAAGAATATAGCCATTGGCGGTCGGTTTTATAGCGATAAGCAGGGATTGATTAACCATAGTGGCGGTCTTTTTACACTTGCTTATCATTTGCCCTTAAGCAGTAACTCAAAACTGAGTTTTGGCATTTCTGCCGGTGCATCAAAGCGGAGCGTCAGCACCGGGAACCTGAATGTGTCCAGTCCGGATGATCCCATAGTTGGGAACCCCGAAAATAATAGGGGAGGTCTTGATGGTGACTTTGGAGTGAATTATAATTATAAGGGGCTGAACCTAGGTGTTGCAATGCCCTCTCTTTTTGGATCGGACAAGGATGACATCCGTTTTGGACAGCAGAAAGGACAGTTGGTTTTACTGTCCGCTGCCTATAAGATCAATACTGATTTTGCATCAATTGTGCCGCAGGTTATTTATAGGAGTAAAAGCGAATTCCAGGGGAAAACGGAAACCATGCTCACCTTGTATTTTAAGCAGAATTTTTGGGGTGGTAGCTTATATCGATTTGGGTATGGGCCGGCATTTTACGGTGGCTTTAAGATCAATCCGCATTTTAGTCTGGGTTATGCTTACGAAACTGGCCCGGGTGGCCGATCGGTGTCCATCAGCGGCACGCATGAAATTTCTCTGAGTTATCAATTTGCCAAAAAAGACACTTAAAATGTCTGTTGTTACAAAAAGACGCTTTTTTGTTACAGTGCAATAGCTGTAAGTGCGTTTTTAACAATAACATTGTTGCTGCCAAACAAACAATACAAACTAACCAATATATAAACCAAATATTTCAAATGATGATTTTTAATTTACGGGCTAATCTTAGGGTCAGGTGTAAGCCGTACAGGCAATTTTCTGCCATCAAAATGTTGGGTCTGCTGTTGCTTTTCATGCTTTTTGTTCCAGACGGAGCGGTATCTGCAAAACTGCAGATGAAAACTACAGTCAGATTGTCCATTGATATAATCAGAGGAAAGATTACTGATGGAAAAGGAGCAGGCTTGCCAGGGGTAAGTGTTAAACTCAAAGGGACAAAAACAGGTGCCGTGACGGATGCGGAGGGAAACTATTCGCTGAAGGTAGAAAAAGCAGAGGGTACCTTGGTCTTCTCTTTTATAGGCTATGAAACCCAGGAGGTTGAACTTAATGGAAAAAGCACGATTGATGTTGTACTGAAAGAGGCTGAAAATACAATGGACGATGTTGTTGTGGTCGGCTTTGGAACACAAAAAAAGAGCACTCTTGTGGGTGCGGTATCAACCGTAAAGGTATCAGATATAAAGATCGCCGCCGGTCGCTCGCTGACCAATACTTTGGCGGGTAAGGTTGCCGGGGTGATCTCGGTACAAAGAAGCGGAGAGCCAGGTAAAGACGATGCGCAGTTTTGGATCCGCGGCATCAGCACTTTTGGTGCGGGCAGGGAGCCTTTGGTACTGGTAGATGGGGTAGAACGGCCAATGAACAATGTAGAGCCAGAGGATGTAGATAATTTTTCGGTACTAAAAGATGCTACGGCAACAGCAATTTATGGTATCCGTGGTGCAAACGGTGTCATCCTGATTACTACGCGCAGGGGTAAAATGGCAAAACCCGCAGTAAATTTTAAATATGAACAGGGAAGATTGCAGGCGACCTCGAAACCAAAATTTGTGGATGCCCCGACTTATTTGACTTTACTCAATGAGGCCAATCTGGCCACAAATCCAAATTATGTTACGCCTTACACCCCTGATGTCATTGAGAAATATCGTTCAGGTGTTGATCCGCTCTTGTATCCGAACGTGGATTGGATGGGGTTGATGATGAAGGACTTTTCCAATAACCAACGGGCAACAATGAATGTTAGCGGAGGGTCGGAAAAGGCAAAATATTATGTTTCCGGAAGTTATTATGATGAATCGGGTATTTGGAGTACGGATGCACTTAAAACATACAATTCGCAGAGCAAACTCCAGCGGATAAATTTCCGTTCGAATATTGATCTGCAGCTGCGTACCGATATGGAACTGAGCTTGGGAATGGGCGGTTATCTGATGCTCAATAATTATCCTGGCGATGGGAATTCTGGCGCGATCTGGTACAATATGATGCTGGCTACTCCGGCAAAATATGCACCTACGGCTCCAGATCCGGAAGATCCGAGAAAGGTGATCTACCTGAACAGCGGGGGATCGGGTAACTTTAATCCTTACCAGTATCTGGTGGATAGGGGTTATACCAACCAATGGGCAAATACGCTTCAGACCGATATTACCTTAAAATATGATGCGGATAAGCTGCTGAAAGGTTTAAAATCCTCTGTTAAGTTTGCTTATGATGCGTATTCCTACAACAACGTGCAGCGTTTAAGGAGCGGGGATAGCTGGACAATCGTTCCTCCCGGAAGAGATCCGGTTACCGGACAACTGGTTTTACAGAAAAGTTATACGGGTTCAAAGGATCTGTCGTATACCAAATCAGCAGGTGGAAACAGGCGTATTTATTTTGTGGGCCAACTGGATTACAACCGTCAGTTTGGAGACCATACGGTTTCGGGTATGATGGCTTACAATCAGCAGGATTACCAGAATGGTGATGCTGCAAACGCAATGGCCGCTCTTCCATTCCGCTTTATGGGATTGGTGAGCAGGGCAACTTATGCATATAAATCCAGGTATTTCTTTGAAGCAAATGCGGGTTATAACGGTTCGGAAAACTTTGCCGCTGGCCATAGGTTTGGCCTGTTTCCTTCAGCAGGTCTGGGCTGGATTGCATCAGAAGAATCCTTCTTTAAGAATCTTATCAGTCAGGATTATGTGAGTTTTTTAAAGTTAAGAGCGTCAATAGGGATGAAAGGTAATGACAACCTGGGGGCCCGCCGTTTTGCTTACTTAACGACAGTTGGTGGCGGATATGGTGCTTATCTTCTTGGGCAGGATGTCAATGTAAACTGGGGAAGTGTTGGAGAGAATGAATGGGGCGCTGATCTGACCTGGGAAAAGGAAAGAGAAGTTAACCTTGGTTTCGAACTGCGTTTTTTAAAGGGATTTTATCTGCAGGCTGATTTCTTTAACCGTCACCGTAAAGGGATCTTTCTGCAAAGGAATTCTATCCCACAAACAGCTGGTTTAAACCAGAAGCCATGGGGCAATATCGGAGAGTTTAAAAACCATGGTATTGATGCAACACTGGAGTATTCTAAAAATATTGGGGAGGTCAATGTTGCGGTTCGTGGTAATTATACTTTTGCAAGGAACAACCTGCTCGACAATGATGAACCTGATTATGTGTATACCTATCAAAATGCAAAAGGTAAACGTTTAGGACAGCCATTTGGTTTGATCGCAGAAGGACTTTTCACTTCTCAGGAAGAAATCAACAGTTCACCAAGACAGACATTTGGTGCGGTCCGTGTAGGGGATATCAAATATAAGGATGTTAACGGCGATGGGGTGATTGATACTTATGATGATGTGGCGATCGGTAACTCGGACGTCCCGGAGGTGGTATACGGCTTTGGAACTTCTGTTTCTTATAAGGGGTTTGACGTTTCTGTATTCTTCCAGGGCGCGGCAAATATGGATTTTATGCTTGGGGGCGATGGATTCTTTCCTTTTACCAGGGGAGAGACGCAGGGGGGTGTAACCTATTATGCAACAGATAGATGGATGCCGGAAAATCCAAGTCAGAATGTTCTTTTTCCGCGCTTAAGTTCTGGGTCTAACCCGAACAACTACCGCAATTCTACCTGGTGGCAAAGAAAGGCAGATTACCTGAGATTGAAAACTGCTGAAATAGGTTACAGTTTGCCAAAAAGATGGACGCAAAAGGCAAAAATATCTGTTTTGAGGGTGTATGCCTCGGGAATGAACCTCTATACCTTTAGCAGTTTTAAATTCTGGGATCCGGAATTGGGGAACGGAAACGGTGCGTCTTATCCCTTACAGAAAACATTTATTCTTGGCGTAAACATTAATTTTTAAGATAATGAAAATGGCTTTAGCAAAAATCAGATATGCAATGCTTATTGTTTTAAGCATGCTGGCATTATCCTCGTGTAAGAAGTTTCTGGACAAACAGCCGGACGATATGCTTACCATAGACGAGGTTTTTAAATCGAGGACGCAGACTCAGGCATACCTGAGCAGTGTATATTCTTTTATCCCCGATATCCTTTCCATGCAGAATAATTATAACACTCTTGGTATTACCGATGAGGGCGATTTTATCTGGGCGGCTTCATGGGCGGGCCAGATGAACAATGGAAACTGGAATCCATCAAGTGGTTATTATGATAAATGGGGCGATTTTTATAAAGGAATCCGTTCTGCATCGATTTTTATCAACCGGGTTGATAAGTGTGATGACCCTACGTTATCTCTTGAAATGAGAAAGAGCTGGAAGCAGGAGGCCAGGGCTTTGCGTGCAATTTATTATTTCTTCCTGGTACGCCAGTATGGACCAGTGGTTATGCTTCCACTGGAAACAACTGATGTGAATGCGAGCAACGAGGAACTGCAGATGCCACGTAAACCTTTTGACGAATGTATGAACTTCATCATCAGCGAATTTGATGCGGTGCTGAATAGTCCAGACCTGCCGGAGCGTTTTGTCAGTGCAAATGATAAAGGCAGGATAGACAAGTTAACAATTATGGGATTTAAGTCTCGTGCACTTTTATTGTCTGCTAGTCCTTTGTTTAATGGAAACCCGGATTATGCCGGTTTTAAGAACCTTGATGGAACAGCTTTGATGAACAGTACTTATGATGCTTCAAAATGGCAGAAAGCAGCTGATGCTGCAAAGGCCCTGATTGATAAAATGCCTGCCGGGCTGTACAAAAAGATCCCGGATGGCCAATCTGTCTTTGATCCTTTCGTCTCTTACCGGGATTTGTTCCTGGACCGCTGGAACAACGAGGTGATCTATGCCCGCCCACAGATGGCATCATCGGGTGCAGATGTTGGCTGGGAACGTCACTGTGCGCCGCGTTTTGTGAACGGGTGGAATGGAGTGGGTATCTCTCAGCAGATGATCGATGCCTACTTTATGGTGAATGGCAAGAAAATCAATGAAGAAGGATCTCAGTATTCTGAAGTGGGCTTTAGTGCTGTGGCGGGAAAATATACAAAGACCAGTACCTTCAATATGTACGTTAACCGGGAACCCCGCTTTTATGTGTCCATTATGTACAATGGAGCAGACTGGATTTATAAACAGGACGGTAAACCGGCCCAGACCGTTGAACTTTTCTTTACTGGAAACAGCGGAAAGCAAGGTTCTCATGACCATTCGGCAACAGGTTATTTAACCAGTAAGAATATCAGTCCGAATTCTAACCTGGTGGAATGGACGGGTGCATTGCGGTCTTTGGTACTTATCCGTTTGGGTGAGATCTATTTGAACTATGCAGAGGCTTTGAATGAGATTTCTGATAATCAGGCCAGCCGTGAACAGGCAGCAGTCTATATTGACAAGATTCGCGAGAGGGCAGGGATTCCGGCACTTACCGCGGATAAAAAGGCTTCACAGAATGCGTTCAGAGAGGCTGTCCGGGATGAAAGGCGTGTTGAGCTCGCATTTGAAGGTTTTAGGGCATGGGATACCAGAAGATGGAAAATTGCAGAGCAAACCGATGGGGCTCCTCTAATGGGGATGAATGTTGATGGAGGCAAAAGCCTGACCGATTTAGAGTTTTATAAAAGGACGGTGATCGAAAAGCGTGTTTTCCTGAAATCATACTATTTATGGCCGATCCCGCAGTTCGATATCGTGCGTAATAAAAAATGTGTTCAAAACCCTGGATGGTAACTAATCCTTAGATCATGACGAAAAATTATTTTAACGGCGCAAAACTTGTGCTGACAATGCTTAGTATAGTATTTTTAAATGCCTGCAAGGTGGATACGCTGGAGCAACTCGGGACACTTGGACAAAAGGTCTCACTTGTACAGGTGACCAGTGGACAACTGCTGCTCAAAACTGATAATATTGTAGTGGATAAACCGAATTTTCTGGTGAGAAGGGCATTTGGTCTTGCCCTTTCCGGATTGGAAGAAAATTCCGGCTTTAGTGCCGATGTACAACTTGATTTTAACGACGTGCCATTAGGTTATGATAAGCTGAACTCAGCGGAGTGCTTTTTATCTGCTTCGGCCAGTTCTAAAGATCCGGTCACTACAGTGAATGTTCCGGCTGGGATGCCACAGGGTGCTTTTTACATCAACATCACCAAAGCGGCGATCGATGCACATGGAGGGCGGCCTGTAGCGGTAAAGGTCGTGTTGTTAAAAACAAGTAAATATACCATTAATACGACTGCCCAATCCGCTTATGTACTGATGAATACCTCGGAATTCGGTACCATTAAAACCAACATTACCGATACGTATTTCAAAAATGCCATTTTTGCCCGTCAACCGGGAACAACCGATAGGTTTGTAAACCTGGCGGACTGGACAGCCAATGATGCGTTGAAAAAGTCCCGTCCGACGGGTGCTGGTTATGATCAGAACGTGGGTTACCTGGGTATTGAGCGGTGGAGCAGTGGCGATAGTCCGATCATCAACGGTAAAATCTATCAGACTTTTACCCTCCCTGCGGGGAATTACACGATCGATGTAGATATGAAAAAGGTTGCTGCTGATAGAGACTCTTATTTCATTGTGAATGAGGGTACAGCCATCCCCGATGCAAATGGGATTTCGGGTGCACTGGTACAAAAAGGGATCACCAATGATTACAACAATAAAATCCTGACGGTCGACTTTAAGCTGACGGCATCAAAGCAGGTATCGATTGGGTTTTTGATCAATATTGATCAGGGAACGCAGAAAATCATACAGGCGAGCGGTATCAAAATGTATAAGATAGAGAACTTGTTTGAATAGGAATTAAGTTTTTGGCCCTGTTCCTGGAATGAGGAGCAGGGCTTTTTTGAAAGTAATATGGAGTACACTGTACAGATATGGAGGCAGTGTCGTTCAGACCCCGAACCGAAGCTTACTGTAGAATGGGCCTCTGAAAAGGAGATATCGAATACAGCAGTTCTATACCTATCTTTCTTGCTGCTGAGCCCATTTGCCACAGCTGCGGTGCTTTATTCAGTAGTTAAAATGGTACATATAACCACCCCATTTTCTTTAAATGCATGTATTGTTTATTGGTCTGATCATCATACTTTATATGGCTGCGGGAGGACTGTGGGCCATTTTGGTGACCGATGTGGTCCAGTTGTCAATGGCGGTTGTTGGTTTAGGCATTACGATTCTGGTATCATGGCAAAGGAGTTTTCGGGCATTGTAATAGCCGTTGGGGTTTTGATATTCCTGCTGTCGATCATAATCTTCTGGAGTATCCACAATCGGGAGAAAAGATCTTTAGGTACGTTGTAATCTTGACCTCTCCTGTTGGTATTCTCATGGCGGGTGCACTTGATTTTAAGGCTGGCCGGTAGAAATATATAAATGGTTTGTTGGAGTTTGTTATTTTTGCACAAATGGATACATCAATCTATTTGTCAACAGAAATATTAAAACATACTTAGGAGCATGTCAAAAGCACAATATTGGTTAGTTAAATCAGAACCTTTCAAATACAGCTGGGAAAAATTTAATCAGGATGGTCTTACCTTTTGGGACGGTGTACGCAATTATCAGGCACGTAATAACCTCAAAGAAATGAAGGAAGGCGATCTTGTCCTTTTTTATCATAGTAATGAAGGTAAGCATGTGGTAGGTGTAGCTAAAGTAGTTAAAGAATTCTATCAGGATCCGACTACCGATGATGCCAATTGGGTAGTAGTGGATCTGGCACCCGTAGAAACTTTAAAGCATCCGGTTACACTGGAGCAGATCAAGGCGGAAGAAAGCTTGAAAGATATATCTCTGGTTAAACAGGGACGGCTGTCTGTGATGAAATTGAAGGCTGAAGAATTTGACAAAATTCTGGAAATGGGAAGTTAGAAATTACTTTTTTTTGACAATTTTAAAACTTTATTTGATTTACCGCGGTTATTTCCTAAATTGGAATAAAATAACTGCTTATGAAAAGACATGTCTGTACCCTTCTCACTTGCCTTTTAATTGTAAGTAAATTAAAGAGCTCTGCGCAGGTTAAGCCCTGCATGGCATTGATCAATACCGGGAAAGAAGTATTTAAAGGTGTTTTATATCAGGTTACTCCAGATAGTATCGGCGTTAAGGGAGATACTTCACTTGTTTTTTTTAAACCAGGAGAGATCAAGAATATAAAACTCAAAGAGATCAAAGCCTTTGAGTATAAGAAGTACCTGAACTACGAACCCAAAAGTTACGATAAATTTTCAACCAAAATGGTTCCCGTACGTAAATGGGGCGAAAAAGATCCAACCATAGAAGAAGAACTCAGCGGCAGGATCATCACCAGCTTTTACAATACTGCACTTAACAGTTTAACCTCGTCCTGGGGCTTTATGAATAAAAGTCTGGCTAATATTAAGGTAAATTACGACGAACGTATTTATAAAGAAGAACTTAAAGATCTTACTTATCGTTCGCTGGCTTATCAGCTGGATCCGGAGCACAATACTACTGCACCAGAGGAACTGAGGGCTGCTTTAAGTATTAAAGACAACTAGACGGTCATTCCTCAATGGCTTTTACCTTTTTCTTGGAGGCAAGAAGGCCTATACTCATGATCAAACTTGATCCAAGTACAACCATAAATAAGAATGCGGGTCCTACCTGGGGCATTTTTAACGATGCTGGCAGATTAAAATAAAGCAGGATACTGATTAAGCCTCTTGGTGCTATAAATGCTTCAGCCCCACTATTATCTTTCCTGAACAGTTTTAAATAGGTAAACCTGATCACGAATATGGAGCCTAGTATAAATAATCCGTTGGCAATGATGTCAAAATTGTTCAGATCGTAGATATTCATGGTGAAACCAAAGATCACAAAGAAAAATGTCCGTATAATAAAGGCACTTTCTGCCGAGAGCTGGTAGAGTTGTGTCAAGTCATTAGAAAGATTCTTATAGATAAATATTCCTCTGAACCAGGCATGTTCTATGGCGTCAGCATTATTCAGGAACAATCCAAAAGACAAGATGAGTACCAGGGAAGATAAGTGATAAGATTGCCCGATGGCATAGACCAGGATCAGAATGGAAATGATCAGGAAGAATTTGATATGATGGGATAATTTTCCCATCAGGTAAAGCAATAATATACAGGATATCGCCGAAAAAATAATAATCAGAGCGGTATTCATGGCCAGTCCTGTAAAAGAAGAGATAGAGATGTTTGGATTGGAAATGGCAAAGTTAAACAGGATAATCCCCAGTATATCTGAAAAAGAGGATTCATAAATAATGAACTCTTTGCCTTTACCAGTGAGTGCCGCTGCCGAAGGAATGGCTATGGCAGAACTGATAACGCTAAAAGGAATGGCATTGGTAAAACAAACGTATAATTCTCTGCCGGTGATCTGATAGATGATAAAGGTAATGATGCTTACTGTGGCAAAGAGAATAACCAGGGCCGAAAGAAAAGCCCCTTTGATCAGTTTGTTTTTGTGCCGGTCATATTTAAGTTCCAGCGAGCCCTCAAATACGATGAGAATCAAACCAACAGTTCCCAGTGCTGGCAGGATACCCATAAAATTATAGGGATGGACATTCAGTTTGTCTACCAGCAGTCTTAAACCAATTCCTAAAAGGAGTAGTAAAAGAACCGAGGGCAGTTTTGTTTTACTTGCTACCAGGTCAAACAGATATGAAAATATGACCAGGCCGCTTAAAATGATAAGTGTTGTATAGGTGGTCATAATTAAGTGCTGTTAGTTATTCCTTAAAAAATAGAGCTTTGAGTTCAAGGGCGTCATTTGCTTTCATTTTTCCGCCAAGAATAAGACGAAGCTGTCTGCGTCGTAAAGCACCTTCAAATAATTCAACTTCATCGGTTGTTTCTGGAACAAGTTCCGGTACAGGGATCGTTCTGCCACTTTGATCAACCGCGACAAAAGTGTAATAGGCTTCATTGGATTTTACACGGCTTCCTGAAGGAATGTTTTCCGCCCATACATCCAGACGAACTTCAACAGAGGTATTAAAGGCTCTGGTAACTTTCGCTTCAATTGTAATTACATCTCCAAGCTTTATGGCCTGCTTAAAGGAAACGTTGTCTACAGATGCGGTCACGACGATCCGGTTGCAATGTTTTTGTGCGGATATGGCTGCTGCAATATCCATCCAGTGAAGTAATCTTCCCCCCATCAGATTGTTTAATGTATTGGTATCGTTTGGCAATACCAGTTCATTCATGATGGTGAATGAATCCTTAGGGGTTTTAACTTTTATACTCATAATCTCAGCAAAAATAAACAAATTGTGCAACTTCATGTTATGGTATTGCATAAGCATCAAAAAAGCACCACAATTACAGCATGACCAATCAACTATTGATCCAGTATTTTCACTGGTATTATAATGAAAATGAACAACTTTGGGAGAAAACTGCGCGGGAAGCCAGAAATTTAAGTGCTCTTGGTGTTACCGGTGCCTGGTTGCCTCCAGCCTATAAGGCCACATCAGGCGGATATTCAGTAGGTTACGATTGTTATGATCTGTTTGATCTTGGTGAGTTTGACCAGAAAGGCAGCATACCTACTAAATATGGTACTAAAGAAACTTATCTTAAGGCAGTTAAAGCCTTAAACGATGCTGGAGTTTCTACGATAGCAGATATGGTCTTTAACCATAAAGCAGGTGCCGATGAGCTGGAGACTATAAAAGTACGGAAGGTGGATCCGGATAACCGTTTGGAGTTTATTTCTGATGTGATGGACATCGAAGCCTGGACCAAATTTACTTTTCCGGGAAGAAAGGGTTTGTATTCAGACTTTGTTTGGGACCACCAGTGTTTTAGTGGTATTGACCGTTCTGAGAATCCGCCGGAAGATGGTATTTTTTCCATTCAAAATGAATATGGAGAAGGTTGGGAAGAGGTACCCTCAACAGAATATGGTAATTATGATTACCTGATGTTCAATGATATTGAATTCAGAAATCCTGCAGTGCGGGAAGAATTGAAGCGTTGGGGGGAGTGGTATTATGAGACCTGTGGTATGGATGGTTTTAGGCTGGATGCGGTAAAACATATATCTGCTGATTTTCTGAATGAATGGCTGGACCATATGAAAAGTACTTTTAAAAGGGAATTTTTTGTTGTAGCTGAAAACTGGATTATAGAAGGTGTGGAAGAACTGGATGCTTACCTGCAGCGTACAGATGGAAGGATGCAGTTGTTTGATTCTATTCTGCATCATAACCTTTATCTGGCTGGTAAAGAGGGAGAAGATTATGACCTCAGTAAAATCTTTGAAGGAACATTGGTGGCCTATCATCCGGAATTATCGGTCACTTTTGTAGATAATCATGATTCGCAACCACTTCAGGCGCTGGAATCTTATGTGGATTTTTGGTTCAGGCCCATGGCTTATGCGTTGATTCTGTTGCGTGAACAGGGAATTCCCTGTTTATTCTATCCTGATCTATATGGTTGTAAGTATACGGATAAGAATGAAGAGGGGGAGGATGTAGAGGTGGAGCTTGTTGCCCTTGAAGAATTACCTTTACTTTGTCAGATCAGGAAAGAGCGTGCTTTTGGTGTGCAGCGGGATTATCTTGATTATCCAAGTTGCATTGGCTGGACCAGGGAAGGAGTGGATGAAATGCCCGGCTCAGGTTTTGCAGTGGTGATGAGCAACAGCAACGAGGGGTTTAAAGATATGGAGATTGGCACGAGGCATGCTGGCCAGGTATTTATAGATGCACTAGGACGTATGGCAGAAGAGGTAGTGATCAATGAAGAAGGATGGGCACAGTTTGCCTGCATAGCAGGGAACATTTCTGTCTGGATATTGAAAGAGGATTAGCGCTTTACTGAATCTATATTGGTATAGCCAACCAGCTCGTCCCAGCGGCTACCAGGTCTGCGGTAATAGACAAATACCTGATAAGTATTTTCTGTTTCAAAGAAAGAACCTTCAAAAACAGTATTATTTATTTTACCGGTTTGTTGGTCTTTCCAGATGTATTTGAAGTCGTATAAACCTTGTTTGACAAGGATATGTCCATAATATCTTCTTTTTCCAGGATCGTAGTTTAATTTATTTTGTTCTGTAAGATTATAGTTGTTGAATCTTCCAACAACATATACATCACCTTTAGGACTTGGGAGCTGTGTGTTTAAGGTGAATAATACCTGGACATAATCACTTTCTGTATTGTCATCTCTCCCGTCCTGGTTCCTGATGAAGAAGTTGCCATTTTCGTCAAACTGACTGGTGTATTTTTGGGTAGTGGCTACAATGTCAGGGAATAAAATTGCATTGTAGATGCTGTCTTTAAAGATTTGTTGCACATGATCTCCCGGATATCTTAAGCTTCTGAGGTCAAACTTTCTGAATTCGTTTCCGCCTTTAAAATCATTGGTGGTCACGTCGTTATATATCAAATTATCTGGTTTGACAAATGAGGGTTTGGTATTGATGATGGCTGTTTCCGGATCCAGGTTTTGCATGACAACCGCCTTAATATCTGTGTACGGGTTTTGTACAGTTAGTCCTTTATGGAAAATAGACAGGTTAAGTTTTTGATTGTAAGGTCTTTCTGGAGTTTGAAGGCTGGGGGTAATTTCAATTCCTGCATTTACACGGTTATCCGTCACGTAGAACCTTTGTGTAACCACCAGTTTTTTCGGGTCTCCATCTTCATAGACCTTAAGCAGATAATTACCAGAGATTTTTAATTTGATCTGGTCGTTTGGAAGATTAAGGCTGTAATGGGTGAATTTTTGAAGCGTTGCAAAGGAATATTTGTAATCTATAATCCGGTCTTCGGCAAAAGATTCTACATAATCGAGTGTCGATATTCTGGAAGATTTCCAGTCTGAGGTACAATGTTCAACGGAATACCAATAGTTTTTACTGCCTCCGTTGAGGTCGTCAAAAGAGAAAAGAAGCTGCTCTCCCGATTTCAGGCCGATAACAGGGGCAGATTGTTCTTTTTGTTTATTATAACACTGTGTGGTTTTAATTTGAGGTAAATAAACCTTGTTATCATAGACAAGTGTTTGCTGTGCAAGAGCCAACTGGACACTTATCATTAAAAAAAAGAACAATCTGCCTGTTTTTATCATTTGCCTTCCATTTCCATAATTTCAGATGCCAGGTCTTCCCATGTATTTTGTGCAGTGTCGAGCAGGTGCTTGGCATCCAGATATTTTTTATTGGCTGCAGCTAACTTAACCGGGTCTGCGTAAACCTGGTCGCTGGCCAGTTCTTCTTCAATGTTTTTTACGTTTTTTTCCAGTTCAGCAATTTCAGTTTCTGCTTTTTGAAGCTGATCATTCAACTTCTTAAGTTGCTGTTGTGTATTTGGTGCTGCTGCTTTCTTTTCCTCAACTTTTGGTTTGGTTTCTTTCTCTTGTTTATAAGGAATACTTGTAGCCGCCACAGGTGGTCTTTTGGCATTCCATTCTTCGTATTCTGCGTAGGTTCCGGGATACTCTTTAATGTCCCTGTCTTCAATGAACCATATTTTGTTGGCTACATTATCCAGGAAGTACCTGTCGTGGGAAACGGCAATGAATGTACCTTCATATTGTGTCAGGGCCTGGATCAGAATGTTTACAGACTGGATGTCCAGGTGGTTGGTTGGCTCATCCAGAATCAGGAAGTTGGAATCTGTAGTCAGCGATTTTGCTAAAGCTACCCTTGACTTTTCTCCTCCGGATAATACCCGGATCTTTTTAAATACATCATCACCCGTAAACAGGAAACAACCAAGTATAGAGCGAAGTTCTGTATCGGTATGTTTAGGTGCAAAGGCCTGCAGTTCTTCCAGAATGGTATTGTCCAGGTGCAGGGATTCCAGCTGGTGCTGGGCAAAGAAAGTGGTGGTCACATTATGACCCGTTTCACACTTACCATCAAAGCCTTCTGCACCGGCAATGATTCTCAATAAGGTCGATTTACCTTTACCGTTTGCTCCGATAAGTGCAATTTTATCTCCTTTTTCGATTACGCCCTCTGCATTTTCTAATATATGTACATTCGGATAGCTTTTATTGGCTTCCTCAATCCTAATGACGTGGCGGCCTGAAGGCTTGGTGAACTTGAAGCTGAAGTTAACTGTTGGGTTATCATCATCGACATCTTCTACGCGTTCCATTTTGTCGAGGGCTTTCATACGTGACTGGGCCATTTTTGCTTTACTGGCTTTGGCTCTAAAGCGTTCAATCAGGCGTTCTTCCTGTTTGATTTTGGCCTGTTGGTTTTTATATTCTCCTTTTTGGATTTCCCCTCTTAATGCTTTTTCTTCCAGGTAGAATGAATAGTTTCCGGCGTAGGCGGTGAGTTTTCCTTTGCGGGATTCTACAGTACGGTTGACCACTTTATCCAGGAAATACCTATCATGAGAAACGATCACAATGGCACCTTCAAAACTCATTAAATAGGTTTCCAGCCATTTAATAGAAGGTAAGTCCATGTGGTTGGTCGGCTCATCCAGTAAGAGGATGTCTGGGGTTTGCAAGAGGATCTTAGCCAGCATAACGCGCATTCTCCATCCTCCGGAAAAAGTGTTCAGTGGTCTGTGCTGATCTTCGGTGCTAAAACCAAGACCGGCAAGGATCTCATTGGCCCTATATTCAATATTGTAACCATCCAGGGCTTCGAATTCCTGTTGTTTATCACTTAACTTATTTAAAACGTCTTCAGAATAGTCTGTTTCAATTTTTTTAAGCAGCGCTTCAATTTCATCATGAAGCTGGTTTTGACGTTCGAACGCTTCCATCGCCACGTGCAGGATGCTATGGTGGGAATCGTAAGAAAGAAGATCCTGGTTCAGATAACCTATCTTAAGATCTTTAGACATGGAAATCGAACCTGAAGAAGGTGCGTATTCTCCAACAATTATTTTTAAAAGGGTAGATTTTCCGGTTCCATTGGCGCCAATAAGGCCCACTCTGTCCCCGGGTTTAATATGCCAGTTTGCTTCATCATATAAAGCTCTGGAGCCTATAAGGAATGTTAAGTCGTTTATCGAAATCATGTGGCTGCAAAAATACGATTTTTACCTACATTAATTTGTTGTGAGGAGGTAAGAATACGCTTATTTATAGCTTTTTATTGGCAGATTCTTTAAAAAGTTAACTGAATGGCTTTGTGATCGGTAAAAACGTTCCTATCTTCGCTGCATGTATCGCATAATAAAACCTGTTTTCTTTCAGTTTGATCCGGAAAAAGTACACCACTTTGTGGTTAAAAGGCTAAAATGGTTTAATGATTATTTTCCTCTTGGGAAAACCATTTTGAGAAGTAGTTTTGATGTGAATATAAAAGGGCTGGAGCGTGAGGTTTTTGGAATCAAGTTTAAAAACCCTGTTGGATTGGCGGCTGGTTTTGATAAAAACGGAGAATATATTGAGGCCTTGAGCAATCTTGGTTTTGGATTTATTGAAGTGGGAACGGTAACACCCATGCCTCAGCCAGGAAATGATAAACCAAGAATGTTCCGCCTGGAAGAAGATCAGGCGATCATTAACCGGATGGGCTTTAATAATAAAGGTGTTGATACGCTTGCAGAACGATTAAGAATTTTAAAGAAAAAGGATTCCAGTATTGTTATTGGTGGAAATATCGGAAAGAATAAAACGACACCTAACGAAGAGGCGGTTAACGACTATATTAAGTGCTTTGACCGTCTTTTTGATGTAGTAGATTATTTTGTGGTGAATGTAAGTTCTCCTAATACACCAGGCTTAAGGGAACTCCAGGAAAAGGAACCTTTAACCAATTTGTTGAAAACCTTACAGGATCGGAACGCTAAAAATGGTGTAAGCAGACCTATCTTGCTGAAGATTGCTCCGGATCTGACCAATGATCAATTGAATGATATTGTTGAGATTGTACAAACCACTGGAATAGCTGGTGTGATCGCGACCAATACCACCATTGACAGAAATGGATTATATGCTTCTGAAACGATTACTAAGGAAACAGGAGGTTTAAGTGGCAAGCCCTTAACCAGCCGCTCTACTGAAGTGATTCGTTATCTTTCGCAGCAATCTAAAGGTTCATTTCCGATCATCGGAGTGGGAGGGATACATTCACCGGAAGATGCAAAAGAAAAACTGGATGCGGGTGCTTCTCTGATCCAGCTTTATACCGGTTTTATTTATGAAGGTCCGGGAATCATTAAAAGAATTTGTAAAGGACTATTGTAATAGTCGCTATCGACAGCCCTTGGCAAAGAACGTTAGGGAGCTGCGGATAACGATAGGCTTAAACAAAAAAGAGGGTGAATCTTATGATTCACCCTCTTTTTTGTTTCTTTAGAAGACTTAAAGAACTACTTATGCCTGAGCAGTAAGTTTAGCGATAACAGCGTTATTGATTGCTAATTGATCTTTAGTAGACTGTTTTGAACGGCTTCCTAATTCAAGATTTGTAGCCAATTTCAAATGTTTTACTTCTAAACGTGAAGTAGTTTTATTTTTTCTGTCTTTTCTTTTTAATCTTGTAACTGCCATGGTTGTAACCTTTATGTTTTTAATTTAAATAAATCTGGAGGTCGAGAGCGGATTCGAACCGCTGTACGAGGTTTTGCAGACCTCTGCCTAGCCACTCGGCCACTCGACCCTGTTAAATTTCAGGTTGCAAAAATAGCAATTATAAGTTAGTATGCAATTTATTTCTTAAAATTTCTTGAAATATCTGAGCATAAAATCCCAGCAGAAATCGCAACATTCAAAGACTCAGCTAGTCCCACTCTTGGAATCGTAACAGGAAATTGAATAAATTTTTTCACTTCCGTTGTAATTCCTTGTCCTTCGTTTCCTAAAATGAGAATTCCTTCGTTTCCCCATTCCATTTCATAGCTGCTTTTACCCTCCAGTAATGCGCCAAATATAGGAATATTTACCTTTTCCAGCAACTCAGAAACGTTTTGATAAAAAATATTTACCCGACAGAGCGAACCCATTGTTGCCTGTATAGTTTTTGGATTGTAAACTTCAACCGTATTTAAAGAACAAATCACATTTTTAAAACCAAACCAATCCGCTGTTCTGATGATGGTTCCCAGGTTTCCCGGATCTTGTACACCATCTAGCAAGATGGAAAATGTATTTTGTAGCACTTTGTCATTTACTGGCACACTTTTGGGTATGTGGACCAGTGCCAGTATGCCTTGGGGAGCTTGTAAAGTACTAATCTTGTCCAGTTCGGCATTGTTTACTTCAAATAACTTTATATTTGAAGGTAAATTGGGCAGTAAAGACTTATATTCAGCAAGATAATAAATGCTGTGTATATGGTAAGCTGATGGAACGAACTCTATTATTGATTTTATGCCTTCAATAATAAAAATTCCATTTTCTTTACGGAACTTTTTTTGATGTAATGATTTAATAAAACCTATCTGTGATTTTGAAAGCATACTCTATTTATAAAACGAAGATCCAGTTTCCTGCAATATTACTATTTATTATTCTTTTTGTTACTGCATGTTCTTCTACAAAATACATACAGGATTATCAATCCGTTGTAAAAGAGGTGCATATAGATAGTTTACCTCCAAAACTTCAGGAAGAAGCTTTCAGTTATGTACAGAAAGATATCAGGCCGGCTCCTAAATTGGGCATTAACGTAGGCTTATACAATTTGTTTTATACTTTATTTAAAACAAAGTCTGTTGGAAATCCGGCGCCTCTGCTGGACAGTACACTGGTTGAGATTTCCCGTAACCAGATTGAAAAGTTTTTAAATAGTAAAGGTTATTTTAATGCAAAAGTAAGTTCAGACATTACGGTCAAAAGGCAGCGGGCAAAGGTGTATTTTAAAGCCAATCCCGGCCCGGCATTCTTTGTTAAGAAATTAAGTTATGATATCGAAGATGCCAAAATGAAAGATATTTATTTCAATAGCAAACAGAAATTTACCCATTTAAGGGAAGGAATGCAATATGATGATGATTCTCTTGCTTATGAAAGGGATCAGATTTATGAATTGATGAAGCATCATGGTTATTTCGACTTTGCCAGACCTTATATTAAATTTACGGTGGATTCGAATTCTAACAATGGCCAGACAAAGGTGATGCTGATTGTAGACAATCCCGAGGGCAAGACAGAACATGCACAATTTAAAATTGGAGAAACTAATGTCATTGTAGCGCCAAGTACTGAAGGATTTCCTGATTCTATACGGTTTAATCCTAAAATCATTAGGGGGACAAGGTTTACAGACCTGTCCGGACATTTCAGACGCAACCCTATTTTGCGGTATAATTTTATCCGGCAAGGCGAGTTGTATGACAATAAAAACGAAACCCTGACCTACGACAGGCTTTATGAGTTGAATGTCTTTAAAAATGTAAAGATTGATTACATCAAGCCTGCAGATAGTGTGAATACGGTAAACCCGGTTATCCGGTTGATACCGCAAAAGCGGATGAGCAACAGGGTGGAGGGAGAGCTGCCTTTTAATGCGGGTACTGTGGGCTTTACACTCAGTAACACTTATATTAACAATAATATGTTCAGAGGTGCTGAACGCTTTGAATTTCAAATCAAAGGTGGTTTGCAATCCAGGCTTGGTCAGGGTAAATCGGTCTTTAATGATGTGTATCAACGGGATTTCTCTTTAAGTACAAGCCTGGCTATTCCAAGACTTATGGTTCCTTTTCATGTCCCTGTGATGGGTAAAAATGGAATGCCTTTCACTTCATTTGGTATTAGTTATGTGTACGGGCTTCAGAAAGATGTCTTTTCAAGAAAAGTATTCCAAACCTCTATAACCTACGACTGGTATGAAACAAAATTTAAGGTGCATTCCTTTACACCTTTGAACTTTGAATACCGGTTGGGATCATTGTTACTGGATACGGTAAATAATCCGGATAATGCTGCGCTGGTTAAAGACAATGCTTATAATCTGATGTTGCTGAACAGGAAAGACATTACCCTTGGTATGAAATATAGCTATACCTTGAACCAGGCGAAACTTTTGATTCCCGGCACCTTTGTTTACTTTAGAGGGAGCATGGATATCGCAGGGAATATGTTACAGGGAATAACCCGTTTGTTTGGAAGTGTGCATCATGCTTCAGAAGGGGATTATTCTGAAATCCTTGGGTTGCCTTATAATCAATATGTACGACCTGAAATTGATTTGAGGTGGTATAAAAATCTTGGTGGTGTAAGACAGTTTGTAGCAAGAATAAATGCCGGAATTGCTGTTGCTTATGGAAATTCTATTGCAATACCCTTTGAAAAAAAGTTCTTTGCTGGGGGATCCAGTGGGGTAAGGGCTTGGCAAGCCAGAACATTAGGCCCAGGGAATTATAACCGGGACGTTCTGACTCAGGATCAGCGTACAATTTTGTATGGGCTGGATCAGCTGGGCGATATGCATATTGAAACCAATCTGGAGTACAGGTATAAAATGCTCAATAAGTTTTTTGGTGCGCAGCTTAAAGGAGCAGTTTTTCTGGATGCGGGTAACGTATGGAACGTTTCATCGGGACAACCTGCAGAAACTTATTTTAAATTTCAGAAATTATTTGATCAGATTGCAATTGGAACGGGTGTGGGTTTAAGGTATGATGTAGATTATTTTGTATTCAGATTTGATATTGGATTAAAACTTAAAGATCCTCAGTTCAGTGGCTCTGACCAATGGGTTATTGCTAAGTATCTGAGTGGAGCAAAAGACTTTAAAAATGAGTATAACACTACTCATGCACCGGATACTTATCGTTTTGTACAGTATAATTTCGGAATAGGGATGCCTTTTTAAAAGAGCTTCTTCAGGCCGTCAAATACTGTTTCAAAAAAAGTTGGTATACTCAAACCGTTACTGTGGTTAAAGTAGAAGAAGATCAACAGGAGAATGACAGCAAAGATGAGAAATTTCCTGAACGCAAAGGCCAGCAGAACAATGATGAGCGGGATTAGCACCAGCCACATACTATTAAATGCATAAGGGCTTAGGTCTCCGTCTTTTTTATATACATAAACCAGTTTGCTGTGCGTACCCTTATCATTGATATGTTTAATATAGACAAAAGAGGAGCGTTCCAGTTGAAGAGGCAATATAGCAACACCATCATTGAATTTTAATGATTGGGTGAAACCACTTACACTGAAGGTGTAGATCCCGTTGATCTGCTCCTGGGGCTTGTCCAGGGAGTCGGCGGCAATAATAGCGAGTTTGCTGTTTTTTAACAAACTCTCTTTTACAATAAAGTTATTGATATCCGAACGTTGTGCAAAACCGGTACTGGTTAGGAATAACAAAAGGAAAAATAAGTAAGCTGGTCTCATTCTAATGATCGTTTATTGTAAATTAAATATCCCAAATGTAGTAAAACGCCGTTTCTTTTTGTGTGGTCATCGTATAAATTATAACTAAAGCTGATTGGACCTACAGGGGTATGGTACACAAGGCCTGCTGTTCCTGCATAATGCCATTTGCTAAATGCTTTGTTGTTGTCTACATCCTGGAATCCTTCCTGCTGAATTTCTTTGTAAGGAAGAAAAACATAGGCTTCTACCCTAAGGTCAAGGTTCCGTTTTAAGGTATAGACGTTTTTAAGCCCTCCGGCCAGATAGCTCGCTGCCCTGAATTTTTCCAGGAAAAGTGATCTGCTGTCCTGTAATGGGTAAAATGCCGGGGCAACCAGTAATGTGGAGTAGTAATTTGAAAACAAGGGTAGATTGGAAAGTACAGCTTCTGCCAGATAACCAAGGCTATAATAGTTCTTGTGAAAAAAGTAATTTTCATCGCTGACTTTGACACTGCCCCAGTTTTTGTTATGACTCTGTACATCCAACTGGTTATAGAAGGAGGCGTTTCTTGCAATATTTCCCGGGGTGTAGTTTTCTTTTCCGGTATAGTAATTAACACTTAAAGTGAAGTTTCTTCCTTTGTTGGCATACTGTTTCCGGTTAAATGTGTTTTGCTCAAAAGTAAGGTTCGGCCTGAATCCATTAAATGTAGTGCGATCAAGTATGTCACCTACATTAAAGGTATTGGTTGGGCTGTAATGGTCGGAATTGTTGAATGCGGCAGCGCTGAGCGTTATTTTGGTTCCTCTGTTCAAAGGGATCCCAAATTTAAAGTCTATTTTTCTGTCCGTTTGTTCTATATAAGTTGGGCTTGGATTTTCAATAAAAATGGAGCTGGTACTGTAATAATTAAAATGGTTAAAGGTCATCTCAGCAGCCAGAAACATGGGTAGGCTGGTTGGGAAGTCAACCCGCGCATTTAGCTGGGCCGCCTCGTAGAACCTGCCGGAATAGAAATTTACACCAAAGGTGTAGGCTTTTCTGTTTAGATAGTTGTATTGCACGCCTAAATAAACATTGCTGATGGGGCGAGTCGAGATATTGCCACCCAGATCTATTTTAAAGCTTCTTTTTGGTCTGGCTACGATTTCAAAGGTATAGCTGTCTGATGGTTGGTTATAGGATATTTTCGGGTAAACGGTTTCAAAAGTTTCATCTGCAACCAATTTATAATAGCCTTGTTTAATGTCGGAGAGATTGAATGTTGCTTTATCTTTCTTAAACAAACGCTCTATATATTTTTTTTGCTGGTCATTAACACCGCTTACGCTGATGGAGCTGAAAAAGAGGTCTGGCTTTTTATTGTTGAAATTGTTCCTTTTGATGCTAAGATCTTCAGGGTTTGTTCTTCTGGTAACTGCTTTTTTGATTTGGGCCATATTTGCCATTGCTGCATCATAACCTTGTTTGATCAGTTCTGCTACTGGATAAAAATTCGTAGAGGTATAGTCAGTAAGATTGGGCTGGATGTAAATTCCATTTTCTCCTATCATTGTAGAATCAGATTTGGCCAGGAACATATAGATCAGCGATCGGTTGAGTAAGCGGTCACCATTGTCTTTAGGATACTCCTTAAATGTTTTGGAAGATACGTTTACCCCAATAACATAGTCTGGTTTAAATTCCTTTTTCATAATGTCTACAGGGAAATTGTTATAAATTCCTCCATCAAAAACATATTTTCCGTCTACCCGTATAGGTCTGTAGACAAAGGGAACGGTCATGGTAGCCCTTACCGCTTCTGCAAGACTTCCGCTTTTCAGGGTAATACTGTTTTGCAGCAGTACATCAGAAACCATGCAACGGTAGGGGATAAATAAATTATCAAAATTATCTTTGGCAACGGCTGATGCCTGGGAAAAAAGTTCGAGCAGTGCAAAATTTAAAGGAATATCATTTACAAGGTTGGATCTGAAACTGAGCCGGAGGCTAGTGTCTATACTCAGTTTTGCAGATAGGGCAGAAGCATTTACATTGTTTTTTTGGAAAAAGAGGCTATAATCGCTGGTGTATTTTCCGCTAACCCAGTCTTGAAAGTCCTTGCTCAGCGCTATTTTTTCCATTTGTGCGGGTGTATAGCCTGCGGCATACATGGCGCCAACAATCCCCCCCATTGAAGTTCCTGTAATATAATCTACTGGAATGTTGTTTTCTTCCAGGGCTTTGAGTGTGCCTATATGGGCAAGTCCTTTTGCTCCGCCACCACTTAAAACCAGGCCAACTTTTTGCGCATGGCCATATAATGCACAAAAAGTGAATAAAAATGGTAAGAGGTATCTATAAGCTATCACATCCTAAAAATAGGATTTTCGATGATCAAATCCTTGATTTGTTTTAATTTAAGCTATAAATGCTATAGGTGAGTAGGGCTGCGAAACTTACCCATAGTATATAGGGAATGAAAAGTAGTCCGGCTATTTTGTCGATCTTGTAAAATACTCTGGCATTGGTGATGATAACGGCCAGTAAAATGAAAATCTCTATCAGTGCAATTCCTATTTCCCTGGCGTAGAAAAAGATAAAAGACCACATTAAGTTCAAGATGAGTTGTATGAAATAAAGGGCCAGTGTTCGGGGGAAGTGGACAATTTGTTCTCTTTTTCTCCAGACCAGGTAAGCTGAGATACCGATCAGAATAAAGAGAAACGTCCATACCGGTGGAAAAATGGTATTGGGCGGATTAAATGAAGGCTTAGTTAATGTGGGATACCATGTTTTTACAGAAGTAGCTGTCAATAAACCACCTAGAGATCCAATGGCAATAGGGATGGCCAGATTAAGAAGAAAAGCGCCTATATGAAAAGGTTTGTTCTGTGCAGCCATGGGGACAAGTTTAAATCCTGTATAATCAACAAAAGCTGTCAGGATTGACAGCTTTTGTAAGAAATGTGCCCCTGGAGGGATTCGAACCCCCATCGATGGTACCGGAAACCATAATTCTATCCATTGAACTACAGGGACAATTTGCGCAAAGATATAAAAAAAACACAATTGTAAATCTAAATTATAAAGTATTGCAAAAGACAATCATTTTTTGTCTGTTTTAGCGTTCTGTTGGCACGCGGAATTACAAAGAATTTAAGATTTCAGGGCTTGTTTTGTCCGTTTGAACGGGAGTTGCTGTGGAAAAATGCCGGATAGTCTTGATATTTGGAAAGCGTTCTATATTTGTAACCTATGATGTCAAAAAAACTTATAGATAACCTGATCAGGGCAAGCAGTTGGTTTTCGATTGGTTTGGGTGTTTTTGTGTTCAGTGCAGTTTTAATGGAAGTTGGCAGTGCTACAGATGCGCTGGGAAGAGCAGTTTTTACCCTGTCGTCTTTATTTACGGCATGTATGTGTAACCTAATGGTGATCTGGTTGTTTGAGCGAATGAAGCTTACGGAAGCTCCTCAGTTTACCATTTGCCGGTATGCAGTGAGTATGATTCTTATGCTTCTTGTTTCAAGCGGTTTCAATATTCTGTATATAGAGCTAAACAGGATCGGCTGGCTGCCTCAAACACCTCTGCTTAGGTTTTCACAGACCAAGTTCTATCTGTACACCGTTGTTCAGACAGCAATGATGAGCGGAATCATCTGGATTCTTCATGGTTATATTCTGGAACAGGATGCTAAGGTAAGGGCTGAATTGGAAAACTCCCGTTTGATGGCCAGCAGAACAGAAGCTGCTTATCAGATGCTGTTGCAGCAGATCCACCCTCATTTTCTATTTAACGCTCTTAATACGCTTAAATCTATGATCAGAAAATATCCTGACCAGGCGGAAGATTATTTGATTCGTTTGTCCGATTTCCTGCGTGCTTCTTTATCTACAGGTAATCAGGAAATCAGCAGCCTAAAAGATGAGTTGAAACTTTGCGAAGATTATCTCGAAATGCAGCGCATCAGGTTAGGAAGCGCTTTACAAGTCAGAATCGACATAGGAGAAAATGAGCCAGCCGATAGGATGCTGCCCGTTTTTTCTTTACAACCCTTGCTGGAGAATGCCATTAAACATAATGAACTTACCGAAGAATCTCCTTTACATATCGATATTTCAGTTGAAGATGACTGGATCACCATTCAGAATAATGTTAAACTGAAAACGATCACAGAAAATTCGACAGGAAGCGGGCTGGCTAATATTTCTGAACGCCATAAACTACTTACTGGTCTAAATATCAGGATTAAAGATACAGGACCTGAATTTTCGGTAAGCCTCAAAATGCTTAAACAAATTTAAACAGCAAAGCTTTATATGAAGATTGTAATTATAGAGGATGAGAAATTAACTGCTGAACACCTGGCAGATATCATACAACTGGTTGATCCCGAAATAGAGATTGTTGCTTATTTACGTTCGGTAAAACAGGCTGTAGATTATTTTATGCAAAACCCTGATCCTGATCTGATTTTCAGCGATATTCAATTAGGAGATGGGCTGAGCTTTGAGATCTATGAAGCTACGGATATACAGGTGCCGGTTATTTTTTGCACGGCTTATGATGAATATGCTTTAAATGCTTTCCAGGTAAACGGGATTGATTATATTCTAAAACCCTTCAATAGAGATTCTATTGCGAAAGCACTGCAAAAATATCAATTGCTTAAACAGAGTTTTTCGAATAAGCAAATTTCTTACGAGGGTATTATGGAATTGTTTTCCAGGCAAACGGCTCCCAAAGCTTCGAGTATACTGGTCCATTACAAAGATAAGATCGTTCCAGTTAAAATGGAGGGGATCGCTTTATTTTACATTGAACATGAAGAGCCCCGTTTGCTGACACTTAACCAGGAAATCTATCCGGCAGGGAAAAATCTGGAGGAACTGGAGAAATTAACCGGTTCTGGTTTTTTTAGGGTAAACCGTCAGTTCCTGGTCAACAGGAAAGCCATAAAAGATGCAGCTCATTTTTTTTCCAGAAAACTGATTCTGAATCTGAATATTCCTTTTGACCAGCAGATAACTGTGAGTAAGGAAAAAACACCTTCATTTTTAGACTGGCTTTCCCGTAGTCATTAGCTGCGGGATTCAGATGCATTTTTGTCCGGTTCAGTCCATATTCGCTGGTTTTATCTTTTTATAAAGCTGATCTTTAAATTCCCCGGAAATAATAAGATTATGTTAGACGAAGAAGCGCATAAAGAATGATGTACATTACTATTTTTAAGACCTCGGTACCAGACAGGGAAAGTCTGGTGAGGATTGAGCCGGCCCTGGATTCGGCTTTCGGGAAAGGAAACTGGTCTTTTGCCTTTGAAGATACAGACAAAATATTCCGCGTAGTAAGCAATAGTCCGTGTACGGAAACAGCGTTACACTTGTTGTCGGAGTACGGATTTCTAGGTGAAGAGCTTCCTTATTCCCTCGACGAATTTAAGGTGTAATCCGGCCTTTTTTTCTTTTGTTGCACTCAGGCACTAAAATTCCTGACCCTTATGAGCAATTGTTAATAATTAACTGTAAGGTTGGAATGAATTTTGGGTAATAAAAATGGCATTATTGAAAATAAAACCTCACTTTTGCAATCCTGATAAAGCAACAGAAGCATGTAAAAAATAGTCGAATTATTTTATGGAAGAATTAATTGTTGAAGAAGTAGTTGAGCTGATTGAGAAGGGCGACGATGCACAATTAAAAGTTTATTTGGATGATCTGAACATTTCAGATGTAGAACATCTGATAGACGAGCTTCCCCAGCATGCAGTAAAATTTATAGATACTTTATCTATAAAAAGGGCAGTAAACGTTTTCAGGATTCTGGACTTTCCTACACAGGAAAGGATTCTTAAGAAACTTTCTGGTGTTAAACTGGCGGAGCTGATTAATCTGATGCCACCGGATGACCGGACTGCCTTATTTAGTGAACTTAAAGGCGATGCAGTAGCGAAGCTGATTAAGTTGCTCCCGGCAAAAGACCGTGTAGAGGCGCTTTCTCTGTTGGGGTATAAAGAAGACAGTGTTGGCCGTTTGATGACGCCGGATTATGTTGCTGTGAAAAAGGACTGGACAGTAACCCGGGTATTGGAACATATCAGACGTTTTGGAAAAGATTCTGAGACGATCGATGTGATTTATGTTATTGATAAAGGCGGTGTTCTTTTAGATGATATACGGATCAGAGAGATTCTCCTGGCAGATCCGGAAGCAAAAATTGGAGATTTGGCGGATAACCGTTCTATTGCGTTAAATGTAAACGATCCTCAGGAGGATGCGATCAATGTGTTCAGAATGAACAACCGTGTGGCTTTACCTGTGGTTGACGATAGCGATGTATTACTCGGTATTGTAACTGTAGATGATATTCTATGGATTGCAAATGAAGAATATACAGAGGATATGCATAAGATAGGGGGTACCGAGGCCTTGGATGAACCTTACCTGGATATGCCTATCATAAAACTTGTTAAAAAGCGGGCAAGTTGGCTTATCGTATTGTTTTTAGGAGAAATGCTGACTGCAACAGCGATGCAGCATTTTGAGATCGAACTTCAAAAAGCGATAGTTTTATCACTCTTTATTCCTTTGATTATGAGTAGTGGCGGGAATAGCGGTTCACAGGCATCGACATTAATTATTCAGGCAATGGCGCTTGGAGAAGTTACTATTGCCGAATGGTGGAAAGTCATGAGGAGAGAGATTATATCTGGACTTGCCCTTGGTGTGATTCTGGGAAGCATAGGTTTGCTGAGGATTATCATTTGGCAAAACCTTCATTTTTATGATTATGGTACGCATTGGTTTCTCATTGCGATTACCATATTCTTTACCCTTATTGGGATTGTGCTCTGGGGAAGCTTAATTGGTTCAATGATGCCTATTATTATGAAGAAACTTAAGCTGGACCCTGCAACTTCATCAGCTCCATTTGTTGCTACCATGGTGGATGTGACGGGTATAGTGATTTATTTCAGCGTTGCTGTTATTGTATTAAAAGGCATATTGCTATAATAAAAAAAGGCAGTTCCATATGGAACTGCCTTTTTTTAAGTGTTCTTAATTCTATGTTTAAACATTGAAACGGAAGTGCATGATATCACCATCTTCCACAACATAAGTTTTTCCTTCTACGCCTAATTTACCGGCATCTTTACAAGCATTTTCAGAACCCAGGGTTACAAAATCATTGTATTTAATTACCTCTGCACGGATAAATCCTTTTTCAAAGTCTGTGTGGATTACTCCTGCAGCCTGTGGAGCTGTAAAACCTTTTGTAATGGTCCAGGCCCTTACTTCCTGCACCCCAGCAGTGAAATAGGTATATAGGTCTAATAAGCGGTAAGCTGCACGGATCAATTTATTTACACCTGATTCTGTTAAACCAAGATCTGCCAGGAATTCCTGACGCTCTTCGTAGCTTTCCAGTTCAGCAATTTCAGATTCAATCTTGGCTGAGATCACCAACACTTCTGCGTTTTCATCTTTTACGGCTTCTTTAACCCTGTCTACATAAGCATTTCCATCGATTACGGAGTTCTCATCTACGTTACAAACGTACATTACAGGTTTTTGCGTCAATAAGCCCAGATCTTGAATAAATTCAAAATCATCAGCATCAACTGCTGCTGAACGAACAGATTTTCCAGATTCCAGATGGGTTTTAATAACACTGAGTACATCAAAAGTTCTTTTGGCATCTTTATCTGTTTTTGCCATCTTTTCTACTTTCTGGATGCGTTTAGTTACCGTATCCAGATCTTTTAACTGTAATTCAGTATCGATAATCTCTTTATCACGGATCGGGTCAACAGAACCATCTACGTGGATCACATTTCCATCATCAAAACAACGCAGCACGTGAATAATGGCATTGGTTGCCCTAATATTTCCAAGAAACTGGTTACCCAGGCCTTCGCCTTTGGATGCCCCTTTTACCAAACCGGCAATATCTACGATTTCAATAGTGTTGGGAACAACACGGTTTGGCTTTACCAGCTCTTCCAGTTTGGTAAGCCTGTCGTCGGGAACAGTGATTACGCCAATATTAGGCTCTATAGTACAAAAAGGAAAGTTTGCTGCCTGAGCTTTTGCGTTCGATAAACAGTTAAATAAGGTAGATTTCCCAACATTCGGTAAACCTACTATACCACATTGTAATGCCATGAATAGTTTTGTCTTAATTTGGCGCAAAGGTACCAATTTTTTTGAAATCAGACACTCAATAAACTTGCAGGGAAGGTAAATAATAATTATGTTTATAAAACTGAAAATATAAATTAACATTATCACTATGGAAAATTTCGAAGAAACTGAAGATACGAACGCATTGCCTGAGAACGAGACTCCTGTTGAACAGCCACAGATCAAACTCATTGTAACTGAAGATATTCGCAGTTATCTATATGATATGGCAAAATGGACCAAGTTCCTGGGGATATTTGGATTTGTTATTTCAGCCTTGCTGGTGATGTGTGCATTTGGAGCAACTGCCTTTATTGCTGTTCTTTCAAAATACAGTCCAGGAACTCAGATGGGGTCTTTAGGGGCCGGATTTATTATGGTCTATTTCATATTCCTGGCACTTTTATATTTCTATCCTAGCCTGATGTTGTTCAAGCATGCTTCTGCAGCTCAGAAAGCAGTTTTATTTGGTGATCAGCTTAGTCTGAGTGCTTCGATGAGCAATCTGAAGTCTTTTTTTAAGTTTTGGGGTATCCTGCTGATCGTATTGATCGCGATGTATGTGCTGATTTTTGTCTTTGCTGGTATTGTTGGTATAGCAGGTACAGCCATGGGGGGGCATTAAAATAAAGAGCTAATTTTGAAAAAGGCCGGCCTTTTTTATATCTTGTCAGATAAAAACAGGTGTTCTGTTTTCAATATGATATTTGAAATTTTTAATTTCCTTTTTTAGTAAATGCTCAAAATATGGATTAAGTATCCTGGATAATCCAATTCCAAGCCCACCACCCATTGGCCGGTAGGAGAGCACAATTTTTAACAGCGTATTCTGGCTGCCGGCTAAAGGTTCAAACTCTACCCTGCCTACATGCTGGAACAGGGAGCTACGGTCTGATCTCCATCCGATAAGACGTCCGGGTTCATCTTTGACAATCTCTGCATTCCATTCTACAGAAAACAGGTTGCCAAGTACATTAGACTTCCAGGTGGACAGTTTCTCGTCTACCACTTTCACATCGAGCAGACGTTTAATACCATGAGGAAGATGATTTAAATTTCTCCATTGGGCATAAACTTCTTGTGCCGGCAGATCGATTTCAAATTCTCCTCTAATGTTTACCGCATGAGGTTTATTACTGTCTATGCCAAGGTAATCATAGAAAAAGCATTTTCCTGTTATGCCGCGATAGGCGAGATAAGCTCCATATAGTATCCTGGATTTAAAAGGGTTTTTGAGGGTGCTTCCAATTAATATGCCCCCAAGTAACAAAGAAAACATGCGTTCATTTGCTCCTACGTTCTCGTAGTGCTGTTTTTCAATAGAAAATTTTCCCGAACGGGGTTTGAGGGTGTGTAGTTTTAGCTCAGCCATACCAGAATAGTTTGATTGAGATATAAACAGATAAAACGCATTTGTGTTTGAACACCTAAAAAAAATGTGTTTGACAGGGAGCGTCAAGACCTGCCAATCTTTAACGCCCCTGTGCAAACACGACCTAACCAACCGGAGATCCCGCTCCGGTTATCGTTTATGCCCCTGCTTCAGCAACGGGCTTTATCGTTTCTTTTACTTTTTTCTGGTAAGACCAGTAAAATACTATTGGATAAACAAACAAACAGAATATCGTATTGGTAATTAATCCACCTATCACTACAATAGCTAAGGGTTTAGAGGCTTCAGACCCTATTCCTGTTGACAAGGCCGCTGGCATCAAACCAATTGCAGCCATCATAGCCGTCATAATCACGGGTCTGAGTCTGGCGGCTACACCATCTTTGACCGCATCAGCAAAGGTCCAGGTTGGATGGTGTTTCAATTCTGTAATATTACTCTTAAATCTGGTGATCAGGATCACACCGTTCTGTACACAAATACCAAACAAGGCAATAAAACCTATACCTGCAGAGATGTTAAAGTTTACATGCGTAATTAACAGCGCAAGAATACCACCAATCAAAGCAAACGGTACATTGTTTAATACCAATAGCGAATCTTTAAAATTCCCAAATAATACAAAGAGGATGAAAAAGATCAGCAGTAAACTGATGGGCACCGCTTGAGATAACCTTGCAGTAGCCCTTTGCTGATTTTCAAAATCTCCTGCCCATTCCAGTTTATATTCTTTAGGAAGTTTGATCTGTGCATTAACTTTTGCCTGCGCTTCGGCAATGGTGCTACCCATGTCACGCCCCCTGATGGAGAACTTGATGGCACCATATCTTTGGTGTCTGTCTCTGTAGATAATACTTGGACCTGTAATTTTACTAATGGTAGAGATTTCGCTAAGAGGAACTTTTGCTCCTGAAAGTGTTGGGATTCGAAGGGCGCCGATGGAAGCCTCATCCTTTCTGAAATCTTCGGGGTAGCGGATTCTCAGGTCAAATTTACGCTCACCTTCATAGATCTGCGTAGCCGCTTTACCGCCAATTGCCATTTCAATGATAGAGTTGGCATCATCGGTTCTCACACCATATAAGGCCATTTTACTCTGATCGAGTTTGATCTGCAACTCCGGTTGACCTAAGTTTCTTAAAATCCCTAAATCTTCTATCCCATTCACGGTTTTTAAGATGTCAAATATTTTTTGTTCATGTTTTTCAATGAAATCGTAGTCATTACCAAACATCTTAACCACAATAGAACCCTTTACACCGGATACCGCTTCTTCCACGTTATCTGAGATAGGCTGGGAAAAGTTCAGACTAATACCCGGATAACCCTTTAGTTTTTCCTGCATGCGCTCTACCAGCTGCTCTTTGGTTTCCTTACGTTTCCATTCCGATTTAGGGTATATATCCACCAGGAATTCCATGTTGTAAAATCCAGTGGCATCTGTACCATCATTAGGACGACCTGTTTGCGAGATCACTTGTCTGACTTCTTCGAAACTCAAAAAGATTTTCCTCATTTCATTGGCTAGTTTCTTGGTTTCTGTTAAAGAAACACTTAGCGGAGCACTTGCTCTTACATAAATGGAGCCTTCATCCAGTGTTGGTAAGAATTCTGTTCCAAGAAATTTAAAGCTGAACAAGCCAAGAACAAGAACAATCAGGGCACTAAAAAACACCAGCTTACGTGCTTTAAAGCAAGCATTGTAAATACGCAATACACCACGGGTGAGGTATTCCAGGAAGAGATTATGTTTTTCTTTTACATTTTTTCTAAGCAATACGCTGGCCATCGCCGGAACCAAGGTGAAAGTAAGCAATAATGCGCCCAGTAAGGCAAAACTCAGTGTCCAGGCTAGGGGAGAGAACATTTTACCTTCTACTTTCTCAAAAGTGAAAATAGGCATTAAGCCGGTAATGATGATCAGTTTCGCAAAGAAGATTCCTTTTCCGTTTTCAAGACAGGCTTTTTTAATGATACCAAGTTTACTCATCCGGTTGAATTTCTCCATTCCGTTTTTATGGGAGTTGTAGTCAAGGGCAACAAAGATCCCTTCCACCATCACCACCGCACCATCAATAATGATCCCAAAATCTATAGCACCCATAGACAGCAGGTTGGCCGACATCCCTTTTAATTTTAAACAGATAAAGGCAAAAAGGAGTGCCAGAGGAATAATCAGAGATACAATCAGTGTTGTTCTCCAGTCTGCCATAAACAGGAATACAATCAGTGTCACAAAAATGATTCCTTCCAGCATATTGTGCATAACGGTGTGCGTAGCGAAGTTCACCAGGTCCTCACGGTCATAAAAGGCATTGATCTTCACATCACCCGGTAGGATGTTATCGTTCACGTCCTTGATCTTTTCCTTAAGATTATGGATCACTTCGCTTGGGTTTTCACCTTTTCGCATCACCACTATACCTTCCACAACATCGGGATCACGGTCACGGCCAACTTGTCCAAGTCTTGGTAAAGCTGATTCTGTTACCTCAGCAATGGTTTTTACGTAAACAGGAGTCCCGTTAAAATTATCAACAATAATGTTTTTGATGTTGTCAATATTGTTTAATACACCAATACCACGAACCACATAGGCTTGTCCACTTTGTTCAATGACGTCGCCACCCACATTAATATTACTCTTGGACACGGCATCAAAAAGTTCGGTTGCCGTAACACCATATTGTATAGATTTTTGAGGATCAACAGTGATCTGATAGGTTTTTACTTCACCACCAAAGCTCACGACATCCGCAACTCCGGGAACAGAAAGCAACTCTCGTTGCACCACCCAGTCCTGAAGGGTTTTTAATTCTCTGACCGACTTTTTATCACTCTTTAAGGTATAACGGAAAATTTCTCCGGTAGGGCCGTATGGGGGTTCAACCTCTGGTTTGGCACCAGAAGGAAGATCCGCCTCATCGAGGTGATTGTTTACCTGTACTCTTGCAAACTGGTAATCTACATTGTCTTCAAATGTAATTTTAACCACAGATAAACCAAAAAGGGAGGAAGAGCGGATACTGGTTCTTCTTTCGGTTGGGTTCATGGCAATTTCCAATGGCCTGGTTACAAACTTTTCTACCTCCTCGGCGCTGCGGCCGGGCCATTGGGTAATGATGGTAATATTTGTATTAGTTACATCAGGAAACGCCTCAATAGTGGTGTTTTTAAAACTCAGGTACCCGGCCAGAACCAGAATGAAAGTGGCAAAGAATATGAAATACTTATTCTTTAGTGCAAAATTTATGATAGACTTAATGAATTTATTCATTATAGTAATATTAAGTGATAAGGAAAGGTTAAGGTTTTAGGCTGTCGTAAAGGAACAACTGCTTGGAAGCCACGACACGGTCTCCTGCTTTTAATCCTTTACTGATGTAGGCCTTATCTTCAAACTTTCTGCCGAGTTCAACTTCCTGTATGCGCACTTTTTTTACCGGATCGAGTATCACCACATAATATTTGTTGTTGTCGAAAATGAGGCAATCTGCACTAACCACTGGCAAACTAGCACCGTTCGTTGTGGAAATCTGCACAGTTGCCATCATTCCCGGTTTCAACAAATACCCAGTATTTTTAATCACCACACGGGCATTCATAACTTTGCTGTCATTATCCATTACATTGTAGATCTTACTGATCTTACCCTTAAATGATTTATCCGGATAAGAAAGAATCGAGATGTTCACTTCATCTCCCTCTTTGATCTTGGAAATGTCCGATTCATAGATATTGATTAGTGCCCAAACATCCGAAAGATCAGCTACAGTAAATAAATTCTGGCTATTGTCTGGTCTCACCTGCATATTGGTGGTCACATTTTTATCTACCACGAATCCCGAGATGGGAGACCTCAAAGTATATGCGCCATTTTTGCTGCCGCCATTTAAAGAAAGGATGGATCTGGTGCGGCGGTCTTCAGCCTGCTTAACCATCAGGTCATTTTTAGCCTGTTCCAAATCTCTCGCAGAGGCCAGACCGCTTTTATACATGTCTTCAGTGAGTTTGGCATTTCGTTGTGCATTCCGCAAGTCTGCAGATGAACTGATACTTTCTTTATCAAAACCCGCCATTTCTGCACTGGTCATGGTGGCCAGTACCTGACCTTTGCTCACAGCATCTCCTAATTTTACCGGTGCACTTTGTACACGACCGCTCACCATAGGATAGATTTTAGCCATTTTTTCTTCGTTGGCTGTGATCTTGGCAGAGAAATTCAGGTCAGCCTGATTATTTGCTCCCTGAACGGTGTCAATTTCCAGTCTTTTAATCAGAGAGTCTGTTACTATAAATTTGTCTTCTTTGGGCGCTTCTTTTTTCTGTTCTGAGCAGGCAGATAAAATAAGGACGGCGGAGATGGCAGTCAGTGCGCCGATGTTTTGGATAATCTTTTGCATGTGTGCGTTATTTGAAAATGTTAGATCCGGTCACAAAATTGATTTCTTCTTTAGCGTTCATACGCTGGTATTTCAGGGTATTCATTTGAAGTGTACTGGCCTTGTAAGAATCATAGAAATCCAGGAATTCAATTAAGCTGATGTTCCTGTTTTTAAAGTTCTTGATCACCTCACTGATCAGTTTGTCAAAGTCAGCATTGAAATTCTTATCAAAGCCGTGGTAAAGATTTTCTGTGCGCAAGGCCGACGCGTAACTGTTGTACACTTCATTCTCCAGAATGGCATCTTGCTGATTTAAACTGGCCTTTCCTGCATCGATGGCAATTTTAGCCTTTTTAATTTCCCCCTGGTTGCGGTTGAATAAGGGAATAGGTAATTTTACACCAATCCCGGTATATTTTGTTGGATAGCTACCCTGCAGATCATAGGTTAATGAAAGTTCTACATCAGGTATGGCATTGGCTTTCTGGAGCTTTAAATTATTCTCTGCATATACAATTCCGGTTTTTGCCAGTTGAAGATCCGCGCGATTGTTGCGTGCTGAATCCAGTAAGTTGGTATAAACCTGTTTGTCCAGCTGATAATTTTCTTCCTCTTCAGGAGACACGACCAGGGCAAGTTTTGCATCTGGTTTGATATTGGTCAGGAGCTTAATCTGGGTTTGAAGGTCTTCAATATCATTCATCAGACTGCTGTATTCTCCCTGTAAACTATATAACAAAGATTTTATCCGGATGATATCTTTCATAGCCACATTTCCCATCTTTAACTGCTGCTCATTTGCGCTTAACAGGAGCTTTAATGAATTGATCTGCTGTTCATAGACTTTAGCTGATTGCTGGTCATAATAAGTTTTATAGAAGGTAGAAGTCAGGCTGAAGCGGAGTGTCCGCATAAGGTCAAAGTACTGGTATTCGCTCAATTTTACCCCGGCTGTGGCCAGCTGTATATTTTTATTGCGCTTACCGGCAAGTTTAATGACCTGCGACAAGGCTGCCTGATATTCTCCGGTTGTACTGTTAGTTTGCAGAAACTTTTTGGTTTCATGGTTATACAACTGGTTTTCGTAGCTGATTTCCGGGTTGTCAAATAAACGTGCGGTAATGACATCAGCTTTAGCCTGGTCAGTCTGGTATTGCTGGGCAATCAGCTGGTAGTTGTTTTTAACAAAGAGCTTTTCGGCCTCAGGCAAACTTAATTTCAGTGAGTCGGTGTTTTGTGCCGATGCACCAGCAGCCAGGCATAGCAGTGCAAGGCAGCTTAAAAGTTTTGGGATTCTCATTGGGATCTGGTCATTTATAAAATTATTGACCAAACCTACCCCGGATGCATTAAAGAGAAATTAAAGAGAAATTAAAAAGGAATTAAAATTTAGGAAAAAAGACCTCAAAGATGGTTCCTTTGTCTTTTTGTGACTTTACAGTGATGTTTCCCTTGTACAGGGTCACAATTTTATAAGCCATATATAGCCCCATTCCGTTGCCCGCGTGTGCGGTTTTCGAAGAAGAACTATAGAATGGTTTGAATATATGGTCTAATTGCTGTGGCTCCATACCCACACCCTGATCAACAATAAAAATATGAATGCCGATTTCATTAATTTCCAGAATACATTTTACCGGAAGCTGATCAGAAAACTTAAAGGCATTGGAGATGATGTTGTCCAAGGCGATCTGTAGTAGGGTGGGGTTACAATTTACTGTCAATAATTCTTCCTCCATTGGCAGGTCTTTAACCTCCACCAGGAGCTGGTAATTTCCTGGTTTTTTAGTCCATTCTTCCTGGATGGACCAGATCATTTCATCTATTCTCAATTTAACCAAATTGGTTTCACCGTATTCCAGATCTGTTTGCGCCAGGTTGAGCAAGCTGCTGATGATATTTTCCAGCTTCTCTGCATCTTCCAGAACAGAGTGTAAAGCCCGTTGATAATCTTCTTTGCTTCTTTCCTGGGAAAGGGAAATCTCTGCACCAATAATCATCCTGGTAATAGGGGTTCTGAGTTCGTGTGAAGCATTAGCTACAAAAGTTTTCTGTAAAATAAAAGACTGTTCCAGGTGCTCCATTAAATTGTTGAAATTCTGGGCAAGAAGGTGAATCTCGTCTTTATTGGTACCCTCGCTTACCCTAAAGTGCAGATTGTTTGATTTAATGAGTTTTACCTGTTCAATGAATTCATTTAATGGAAGAAGGATTCGTTTGGCAATCCACCTCACAGAAAGGAGTAAGCCAATAAAAATAGTCAGAAAGGTCACCACCATGATTTTCCATAGTTTTTCTACGCGGTTGATGGTGCTTTGATCTATTGCAGAAGCGAGGATCACGAAGTCACCCTGGTTGTCCTTATAATAAATGCCCACCACCTGCCTGAGACCTTCTCTGAACTGCAGTTTTTTTGCATGCCTTACTTTTTCAATGGTTTCAATGTTCCAATATTGCTGGTCGTCCCCGATAAATGTTGCATCATTTTTATCGTTGTAAATCCGGATTACCTCGCCGTTTAGTTTTTCTAGGTATTGCTCCCGAACCCTGCTCAGCGAGTCGCTCGAAATCTCGTCTGCTTCCAAGTAGAGTTTTGCGGTCACCATAGTCCGGTCTGTAAGCCTGGAAAAAAATTCGGCCTGCATAAATTTCAAGAAAGTAAAATAGACAGCAAACAGTACGCAAAGAAGAATCAAAGTACTGATTAAGGTGAAATACAAGGCTAAACGATCCTTTATCTTCATGCTTCTTTGAGGATATAGCCCATGCCAATCTTTGTGTGGATCAGTCGTTTGTCAAAATCTTTGTCTATTTTCTTTCTCAGGAAGTTTACGTAAACATCTATCACGTTGGTTCCCGTGTCAAAAGTAATGTCCCAGGCATTTTCTGCAATGTACTGACGGGAAAGAAGCCGGTTTGGGTTTTTGAGGAACAATTCGAGCAAGGTATATTCTTTGGCCGTCAGTTCAATCTGTTTGCCTGCTCTTTCCACAGTTTTACTATAGGTATCGATTGTAATATCAGCAAAACTGAGTTGATTTTTTGGAGCGAAATTTTTATGGCTTCTTCTTAAAAGTGCTTCCAGACGGGCCAGTAATTCTTTAAAATGGAAAGGTTTGAGCAGGTAATCATCTGCTCCTGAATTGAGCCCGATCACTTTATCTTCAATAGAGCCCAAAGCGGTAAGGATCAATATAGGAAGATCCTTGTTATTCATTCTGAGCTGACGGCAAACTTCTATGCCATTTAGGCCTGGCATCATAATATCCAGGATAACCAGATCGTAGGGGTTGGCCTGAAATTCGATCAACGCTTCTGTTCCATCAGCAATCGACGTTACATCGTATTGATGTTCTTCCAGACCTGCTTTGATCAGGCTGGCAATTTTAATGTCGTCTTCTGCTAATCCAATTTTGAACATAGCACAAATATATAGATCATTTACGGATTTATCTGCTACGGTTAATCAGGTCAATCGTTTGCGCAAAGAAACATATTTTTATTGTGCATATATTAATTACCTTAAACTATGTTATTAAAACAAACATTATGCTCTTTTTTGCTCCTTTTTATTGGAACAGATCTGTTTGCTCAGCAGGCAGCCAATCACCTCACTTTTAATCGGCCAGCCTCAAGCTATCTTGAAGCTATGCCCCTTGGGAATGGAAGGATAGGTGCTATGGATTTTGGCGGGACGAATAAAAACAGGATCATTTTAAACGAAAAGTCACTTTGGTCGGGCGGAATCCAGGATGCAGACAACGATAGTGCTCATCTGTATTTGCCTGAAATTCAGGATTTGCTGCTCAAAGGAGACAATAAAGCTGCCCAGGAATTGCTGCAGAAAAAATTTGTAAGCAAAGGAACAGGAAGCGGTTATGGGCAGGGGGCTAATGATCATTACGGATGTTATCAGATCCTTGGTGATTTGTGGATCCAATGGCAGGACACTACTTCAAAGATAAGCGATTACCACCGCCAGCTGCAACTGGACAAGGCGCTTGCCACAACCACTTGGAAAAGGGGAGGCGTAGAATTTAGCCAGGAAACCTTTGTGAGTATGGCAGGTAATTTTATGGCCGTAGAAATCAAATCGTCCAAAAAGAATGGAATTGGTTTGTTCCTGAATTTAAGCCGGGCGAAAGATGCTTCTGTCAGCAGAAAACAGAATTTCCTGGTGATGAAGGGACAATTGCTTAATAAGGACAAAAAGGGTATGCGTTATGCTTCTGCTATTTGTCCGGTGGTTAAAGATGGCAGTGTCCGGTTTAGTGAAAAAGGGATAGAAATTAAAAATGCCAGTTCAGTAGTGATTTACTTCAGCGCGGCTACAGACTATAATATTGATGATCCAGGTAAGCCTCTTACAGATCCTTTATCTGTTATAGCCAATACCATTGAAAAGGCGCTCAAACAAACCTTTATAGCTGCAAAGACAGCACATATACAGGCATATTCGCCATTTTATCAAAGAAGTAGTTTTACGCTGAACAATCGGCAGCCGGACATCGAAAAGCTCAGTACTGAGGAGAGACTTGCCGCTTTCTCCAAAGGTAATTCAGATGCTCAATTGCCAGTTTTGTACTATAATTTTGGAAAATATCTGCTGATTTGTTCCTCTCAAAAAGGGACTTTACCAGCTAACCTGCAGGGAATATGGGCACCAGAATACCAAACACCATGGAATGGAGATTACCATTTAAATATTAATCTTCAGATGAATTACTGGCTGGCAGAACCTATGGGACTTGGTGACCTGGCAGACCCACTTTTTGAATACACAGCCAGTTTGGTAGCACCTGGGGAAAAAACGGCAAAAGCCTATTATAATGCTCCGGGGTGGGTGGCACATGTGATTGCAAATCCCTGGAAATACACTTCGCCGGGAGAAGGAGCTGATTGGGGTTCCACATTAACAGGAGGTGCCTGGCTTTGTGAGCATATTTGGGAACACTATCGTTTTACCGGCGACAAGAATTTTTTAAAGAAATACTATCCCGTTCTGAAGGGAGCCGCACAGTTCTTGTCCTCTATTTTAATAAAAGAACCTAAACATGGCTGGTTGGTCACTGCACCATCTAATTCACCTGAACATGCCTATATTACACCTGAGGGTTTTGAAGGGAATACCTGTATGGGACCCACTATGGACATGCAGATTTGCCGCGAAGTTTTCGATTATACCATAAAAGCTGCAAAAATACTGAACACAGATCCATCCTGGGCAGATAGCCTGCAAATTAAACGTAATGCACTCGCTCCTTTACAAATTGGTGCTGCGGGTGATGTGAACGAATGGCTGGAAGACTGGAAAGATTCCGATCCCCACCATCGCCACACCTCGCATTTGTATGGCTTACACCCTTACGATGAAATTACCCCCTGGGACAGTCCTGAAATGGCTGCTGCGGCCCGTAAAACCCTTGAACAAAGAGGCGATGGAGGAACAGGATGGTCTAAAGCTTGGAAGATCAATTTCTGGGCGAGACTTGGTGACGGGGACCATGCTCTGGTATTGCTTAAACAACTTCTAAAACCGACAGGGACCTTTAGTGGGGTGAATTACGGAAACGCGGGAGGAACTTATCCGAACCTCTTTTGTGCACACCCTCCATTTCAGATAGATGGCAATTTCGGCGGAGCTGCCGGGATTGGGGAGATGCTGGTTCAAAGTCAGGGCAAGGAGGAAGTGATTCGTCTTTTACCGGCTTTACCAGGTAGCAAAGACTGGGCGGACGGTTCTATAAAAGGCTTCAGAACCCGGGGTGGATTTAAGATAGACATGAACTGGGAAAATGGCCGGGTAACCCAGGCTGCAATTACAGCCCTGAAGTCGGGGAAATGCCGTCTGCTATTACCTGAAGGCAAAACATTAGATCTGAAGATACCCAAAAATCAACTGCAAGAGAAAAACGGAATCTTAGAATTTGCAGCTATTGAAGGAAATACCTACCTGTTGACATCAAAATAGTATTTATATATGATTAGAATAAAGAATATACCTGTTGGTATCCTGTTCCTACTTTCAGCCCCAATATTTGCCCAAAAGAATAAGCAAAATGTGCCTTTGGTAGCAGATATTGGTATCGTTCGTTCAGGTGAAAAAAATATCGTTTTTCCAACGGGGCCAGCGGGATATCAGTTGATCTACCGCGGAAGTGACCGCTCACCTGTTATCGATAGTACCGGAACCATTACAGCTCCATTGGTTGATACAAAAGTAAATCTCTACTTTCAGTTGATCAGTACAGCTATCGATACACTTAAATATGATGTGTCTAAACAAGTTCTGATTCCTGGTAAATTTCCGGACAAAGGGACTAACCCACAGCCTTTTGTAATTCCTGCATTGCGAGAATGGCATGGAGGCCAGGGAAGCTATACATTGAATTCTTCCAGCCGGATTGTTTTAGATCCAGTTAGTGAAAATACTTTGCAAAAAGCAGCAGATATCCTGAAAAAGGAATTGAAGGCGCAAAGCGGATTTAATTTAAACATCACCTCTGGCAAGCCCCAAAAAGGAGACCTTTATTTAACGCTCGGAGAGAAAGACCGGAGCATAGGAGAAGAAGGATATTACTTTAGATCTGATGCGTACCTGACTATAAGTGCACTAAAATATCAGGGATTGTTCTGGGGAACAAGAACATTGCTCCAGCTACTCGAACAGAATAAAAATATTCCAAAAGGTGTGGCCAGAGATTATCCTGAATTTAAAGTCAGAGGATTTGTACTGGATGCTGGCCGTAAATTCTTTAGCCTTCAGTTTTTACAGGATTACGTAAAACTCATGTCTTACTATAAAATGAATGATTTCCAGGTCCATCTAAATGACAATGGTTTCAAGAAATATTTTGGAGATCAGTGGGACAATACGTATTCGGCCTTTCGATTGGAAAACTCAACCTATCCAGGCCTAACGGCTAAAGACGGATCATACTCTAAAAAAGAATTTATTGAATTGCAGCAGCTGGCACAAGATTATGGCCTTCGGGTTATTCCCGAAATAGATGTTCCTGCGCATGCTCTGGCCTTTACGAAAGTTGTTCCCGAAATAGGGAGCAAGCTTTATGGAATGGATCATTTAGACTTGAAAAATCCTAAAACCGTTGAAGTCGTTGAAAACGTATTTAAAGAGTATTTAGGTGGCGAACACCCGGTGTTTACCGGAAATGAAATACATATTGGAACAGATGAATATGCAAAAAAAGAAGCGGAAGCTTTCCGTGCATTTACTGATCATATGATTAAATATGTACAAGGGTATGGAAAAGAAGTGAGGGTATGGGGGGCATTGACCCACGCAGCGGGTACAACACCTGTAACTGTTAAAAACGTTACGATGAATACCTGGTACAATGGCTATGCTCAACCTGTAGAAATGAAGAAACTGGGTTATAAACAAATCAGTACGCCAGACGGGTGGCTGTACATAGTGCCTGCTGCAGGCTATTATTTTGATTACCTGGATTATAAGAATATTTATGAGAACTGGAGTCCGCTGCAGATTGGTGAGGTCCGTTTTCCTGCAGGCGATCCGGGGATTATTGGAGGCTCATTTGCAGAATGGAACGATATTGTGGGAAATGGAATTACAGAAAAGGACGTACACGACCGTGTTTTTCCGGCGATGCAGGTGGTGGCAGAAAAAATGTGGGGCGGAGATCAAACTATAAATACCTTTGAGGTTTTTGATGCCAAAAGAAAACAAATAGGTGAGGGGCCTTTTTTAAACATCAGAGGTAAAATTGGAAAAGTAAACGAAGCGCTGGTGGCCTCTTATTCTTTTGATCAGCCTGGTAAAAATATTCTACTGCATCAGGCCGGATATTCAAAAGGAGCAAAAGGGAAGGCGCTAACTTTTACAGGAAAAAACAGCTTTGCTGAACTTCCTTATAAAGAAATTGGCTATGATTATACGGTTTCTTTCTGGATTAATCCTTCCGGTAATTCAGAAGACAATGTTACTGTTTTCAAATCATCGAATTCGGTGGTTAAATTAAAACAGGGCAATACTGGTAAACTAGGTTTCTCGAGGGAAGGGTATGATTATGATTTTGACTATGCCATTCCGGAAAATACCTGGACGCATGTGGTGATCTCAGGAACTTCAAAAGGGACTAGCCTGTATATTAATGGGAATTTGCAAAAGCGACTGTATGACAATTGGATACAATTTGCAGATAAGGAGAAAACAAAGGTTCGTAAAGTGGAAACCTTGTTCTTTCCACTGCAGCAGATTGGAGGATTCAAAGGTCAGTTAGATGAATTGCAAATTTGGAACAAGGTATTGACAGACCAGGAAATTAGCTCTATGTAAATTTAGCATAAGATCACTCCAAAAATAAGCAGCAGGCCAATTTCAGGATTCTTATGTAAGTATTCTTTAATAAAGCTGATCGACTTCACCATATGGCTGTTCACAGTAGCTATAGAAATGCCAAGTTCATCGGCTGCCTGCTGGTAAGTTTTACCTTCCATTTTGCAGAGTATGAAAACTTTTTTTCTGGATTCAGACAATTTATCGATTGCTTGTTGAATGATCGCTGCAGTTTCCTTTCCGATTAAAGCTTCTTCTGTTTGCATATAATAATCAACAGCATTGATCAGCAGAGTGGCCTGAAGTCTTTTATCTCTGGATACTTTTCTCAGGTAATCGTAAACCAGGTTTTGGGCCACAGTATATAGAAAAGCAACAAAAGAATGGTCTATATTGATGAGCCTGCGTTTGTCCCATATTTTAAGAAAAAGGTCCTGCAAGAGTTCTTCTGCAACATCATCATCTTTAACAATACTATTGATCTTGCGGTACAACACTTTGGCGTAAGTACTATAGAGCTGATTAAAAGCAGGCTCATCCCCCTGTCTGAATTGCAGGAGTAATGCTCTTAATTGTGGTTCGCTCAGGGTATCCATGTGTGTTTAGGCCTTATCGGGCCTAAACTAAGTAAAAATCATCTTATCCAGTGAATTATTTCAAAATCCAGCTTCTAAATTTTATTTGATTGTAAATAAGTTGGTTGTATGTTTTTTTTATTTTGGCATCAATGTATTTCTGTTCAGCTACGTATTGCTTTTATATCTCTCTGATAAAAGCCTTAACTTATGGATCAGCCCCAGACACTCTTTAACCGTTACATGCAGAATCAATGTACAACAGAAGAAATTCAAGTGCTGATGCAGTATTTTTCTTCAGCAGAACAAGGGCCCGAGTTAAAGCAAGCCATTCTTGAAGCATTGGCTAAATCGCCAGTGGTAGAAGAAACAGATGAAGATTGTCTTGACGAACGCATTAAACGGGTGCAAATCCATCTGAATAACAAGTTCAGTAGCCCATCACGAAAGTTAGGCCCGGTATTTTTTAAATACGCTGCAGCAGCAGTACTTCTTATAACACTTTCAGTTGGCTATCTTTTCTTTGGCCCTTCAAATAAACAGAATTTAGAGCATCTGGCCGCCGAAAAACAAGATGCCCAACCGGGCAGCAATAAAGCCGTACTAACGCTTTCTGACGGTTCCCAGGTTTCCTTAACCGATGCTGATCCGGGTATCCTGGCCAAACAGGCAGGTATCAGCATAACAAAAACAAAAGATGGTCAGTTGGTGTATACCGCTCAGACGCAACATCAAGGAGATAAGGTTCTAACAAGTGTTTCTAACAGGATTTCTACTCCACGAGGTGGGCAATACCGGGTTAATTTACCTGACGGCACTAAAGTATGGCTCAATGCGGCCTCTTCCCTTAAATTCCCAGCAAGTTTTGCAAATGCAGTTAAACGCCGAGTTGAGCTTAACGGAGAGGCTTATTTCGAAGTTGCCAAGGATAAAACCAAACCATTTATTGTTGCTACTGGACCTTCGGGCTCTGGTCAGGGGCAGGAAACAGAAGTGCTGGGAACTCATTTTAACTTAAATAATTATCCTGAACAAGGTCGCACAGTGACCACACTTATGGAGGGAAGTGTGAAAATTACCGGAATCAGGACCGGAGCATCAGGTGTACTTAAGCCTGGGCAGCAGTCTGTTTTAGATTGTTGTCTTCAAATCTATCATGCAGATATAGAAGCTGCTATGGACTGGAAAAATGGAAATTTTTATTTTAATGATGAAAACATTCAAAACATCATGCTGAAACTCTCCCGCTGGTACGATATAGATGTAGAATATAAAGGGAAAGTACCTGAGTTTGGTTTTGGCGGTGAAATATCCAGAACCAAAAAGCTCTCAGAAGTATTGAAAGTACTGGAAACAACGGGGGCTGTTCATTTTATTATTGAAGGAAGGAGGGTAATCGTTATGAATTAATTCTACTTCATAAAAGATGAAAAACCAGGAGTGCTTGGAACCACCCCTGGAATAGTAGTCTGGTGATCAATTCGCATGCTTCGCACAATTAAACTAACTAAACCAAACCATCCCCATGATTTTATCATGGGCTAAATCCAAATGTATGAATTTTTATGCGCTATTTAAGCACAGGTATTTTACCCGTGTGGCACAACCATTTGTTCGTGTTATGGATTCGGTTTTAGAGCAAATCCATAAGGCAGATAAAAGAAAACTGATTATGCGATTCAACCTAACCGTAATCCTTTTAACCACCTTCCTGCTGCAAGTCAGTGCAGCAGGATATGCCCAAAGGATCAACTTAACCAAAAACAATATATCCTTAACGGAAGTGTTCAAAGAGATCAGGATCCAGAGCGGATATGATTTTGTGTATGCTACGCCTCAAATTAAACTGGCCAGAAAAGTAGATATTCTGGCAAGAAATGCTTCTGTATTGGAAGTGTTGGAGCGGTGTTTCATCAACCAGCCTTTTACTTTTGAAATCCAGAACAAAACTATTGTGATCAAAGAGCGTGCTGGTGCCGTTCAAAACAGAAGAATCAGAGGACAGGTGCTGGACCGGAAAGATGGAAAAGCAATTCCGGGGGCAACAGTTGCTATAAAAGGTACCAGAGCCCTGGTCCAAACAGATAACTATGGAAAGTTTGTGTTGGATGTGCCTACGGGTGGTACCATTCTGGTTGTCCGTTTCCTGGGGTATAAAACACAGGAAATCCTTTTATCTGATTTTGAATCTTTTGTCATCAAACTGGATGAGGACCAGCAACTTTTAGACCAGGTGGTGGTATCCACAGGATACCAAACCATTGCCAAAGACAGAGCAACCGGCTCCTTTTCACAGATCAAACAAGAGGATATGGAGCGAAAGCTGACTTTGAATCTGGTTGATAAAATGGAAGGCATGGCCAGTGGTTTGCTCCTTACAAGTAATCTTCCAGATGCGAGTGGTCGGCCGACCAAAAATTCGCTGTTGAGCATTCGTGGACGCAGTACAATCAGTGCAACGCAAAACCCTTTAATCATTGTGGATGGGTTTCCTTATGAATCGGAATTATCCTTGCTCAATCCTGAAGATATTTCCACAATCACTTTTCTGAAAGATGCAGCAGCAGCATCGATATGGGGCGTGAGGGCTTCTAATGGCGTTGTCGTCATTGAAACAAAGCATGGTAAAGCGGGCAAATCCCAAATCAATTTCTCTACCAATTTTACGATTGGCGGAAAACCAGATTTGGCTTACAGGCCGGTTGCAAGTTCTGCCGATTATCTTGATTTCGAAAAAGAGGCTGTAGATAAATCGCTTATTCCTGATCCAAAAGGCAAATCATTGCCTGCAATATCATCGGGTGCAGATATTTTTTACCGCTTTAAACGGGGCGAAATTACTGCTGCACAACGTGATGCACTGGTGCAACAACTGAGTGGTTACGATTATAAAACGCAATACTCGGATTACCTGTTGCAAAAACAACAGATCCAACAATACAATTTGTCTGCGTCTGGCGGTAATGAATTGGCAAGATATTTTGTTTCCGGTTCCTATAGTAAGGAATTGCCAGTGGCCAAAGGAGATCAGACTGAGCGCTTTACCTTAAATTCTAAAAATGATTTCCAGCTTTCTAAAAGATTACAAGCTTCAACTGGGTTAATGCTCACTATGAATAATAGTAAAAATAACGGTCTTGGCTTAACGCCGCTACAACCTGGAATAAGTACCATCTTACCCTACGATAGGATTGTAGGCGATGATGGAAAACCTGTTCAATATGCACGTGCATTTAATGGGCCTGCGCTGGATGCCCTGGAAAAACAAGGGTATTTGCCATGGAGATATGATTATTTATCTGCGCTTTCCAATGCGGATAATACGGTCAGATACAGCCAGTTTAGGGTGAATGGAAGTTTGCAATATAAGATTATAGATGGGGTAAATGCTCAGGTAAGTGGTTTGTATGAGCGTTCTTTTCAACGCGGCCGAAATTACTATAATCCAGATTCTTATAGCGCGAGAAATACAATTAACAATGCGACTTCTATACTTGCTGGAAGTAACCCGGCAAAATTAGTTTACGGCTTGCCTGTAGGTGGAATTCTAGACCTGGCTAATGCTGACATGGAGCAATATAATGCACGCGGGCAGTTGGTTATGAACAGGAAATTAGGCAGTAACCACCGGCTAGATGCGGTAGCTGGTTTAGAAATGAGACAGTTGTGGACAGCGGGCTCAACCAACAGGTTGTACGGTTATGACGACCAGACATTGAGTTCTCTTCCTGTAAACTACGCAACGCAGTACGCCATGGCAGTTACAGGGAGTAAGACTACGCCAGCCTTACCGAATACCCTTACAGATACGAGAGACCGGTTTTTGTCCTGGTACACCAATGCAAATTATACTTTTAAAGAAAAATATGTGATTTCGGGAAGTGCCAGATTAGATGATTCGAATCTTTTTGGAGCCAGCAAAGAATACCGGGCCACACCACTATGGTCAGTAGGTGGGATGTGGAAATTAGGGCAAGAAGATTTTCTTCGGCTGCCTTTTGTCGATCGCTTGAACCTGCGTGTGACCTATGGCGTGAATGGAAATGTAGATAAAACCACCAGTCCATTCCTTACAGCAACAGTTTCGGGATTTCCAGATTTTTATAATGGATTGAACTATGCAGTGATATCCAATCCTGCCAATCCCTTACTTCGCTGGGAGAAAACCAAAACTTTCAATATAGGTGCAGATGTATCCCTTTGGAAGGACAGGTTAGAGTTTAGCCTTGATATCTATAAGAAAAGAAGTTATGACTTGCTTGGTCCAGCCGAATTTAATCCGACTTACGGTTTTACCTCACTTAAAGTAAACACAGGAAGACTCGACAATCATGGAGTTGATCTTAATCTTACTGCGGATGTGCTTGGGAATGGTGATTTTCAATGGAAATCTCAATTGAATTTTGGTTATAATGAGAATAAAGTGGTCTCTTCCAACCTTCAACGGGATAATGTAAGTTATTATCTCAACAGTGGTCCAGCCGGAAATAATCCGATTGTAGGTAAGTCTATTGATGGGATCTATAGCACCAATTGGGGTGGCCTGGACAGTAAAGGAAGACCAACGGTATTAACAGGAGATGGAAAACAAATGTTTGTTGAGAATGACATTTCAAATGATCTTTCTACATTAACGTATAGTGGAACGACAGTTCCAAAGTATTTTGGAGGCTTTACGAATACTTTTCACTACAAGCAGTTTGATATGTCTTTCCTGATTACCTATAAGCTGGGTTACGTATTCCGTCGTCCTTCGATTGATTACTCTAGCTATTTTACGCAAAAAACCATACACAGTGATGTTGGCCAGCGCTGGAGACAACCTGGTGATGAGACCAAAACAAACGTTCCTGTAATGCCAAGCAGTGGTGTTAATTATAATTCCAACTGGTACACCTCATCCAATCAGTTGATCGAGAGTGGTGATCATGTGCGGTTAAGGGAAATCTCTCTTTCCTACAGCTTTGCACCGTCACTGGTCAAGCAATTGCATGTGCGTCAATTGTCTGTGATGGCTTATGCCCGTAATTTGGGATTGATCTGGGCTAAAAATAAGGAGGGAATTGATCCTGATTTTGTGCCTTCGGCTTACTATACCATTCTCCCAACACCTGCTTCATTTGCGCTTGGACTGAGGGCTTCCTTTTAATTTTAAATCTTGAATGATGAGACAAACTTATTTATATCTTTTGTGCTTTGTGGCTATAGTTTCCAGCTGCAAAAAAGATTACCTCGATATTAAACCAAAAGGGAAAGTGATCCCTTCTACGTACAAAGATTACAGACTGCTCCTGAACAGTACGAATAGCATGGCACCCTCGTATGGCCAAGATGAGTTTGCTACGGATAATGTAGAATTCTACGAAGCTCAGGGGCTTAGTTATTTGGGTAATTCCACTTATAAACTGCATACCTGGCAGAATAATGTTTATGTAAGTACAGACAATGACTCGCAATGGAGTAATTTGTATAAACAGATTTATCTGTCCAATGTTGTTCTGGATGGTATGAAAACGGCTACAGGTGGCTCAGAAAAAGACCGAAACCAATTGATCGGTGAAGCAATGGTCCACCGCGCTTTTGCTTATTTTTCCCTGGTTAATATGTATGCGGCTCAATATGACGCTTCTACAGCAAGTGCGGATCCTGGGGTACCGTTGTTATTGGAGGCAACTACGAGTGCGCAATTAGTTCGGGCAAGCGTTCAGGCTGTATATGATCAGGTATTTATAGATTTAAATAAGGCAGTAACCTTACTGTCTGTAACAAGTACTTCTGCTTATGAACCATCGCTTCCAGCTGCATATTCTTTGCTTGCGCGAGCTAGTCTTCAAATCGGAAAATATCCGGATGCATTACAACACGCATCAAAAACTTTGGAGCTTAAAGGTACTTTGGCAGATTATAATGATTATGCGGCATCTCCAGCCAGTACTTTTCCGCTGAGCAGGAATAATCCTGAAACCTTGTTGTTGAAAAATGTATCCAATTCATATTCGTGGTTTTCTATGAGCCATGACTTACAAAATCTATTTACAAGTTCAGCCGGTGACCTTCGTTTTCAGATTTTGTTTAGTACTACTCAGGAGCCTTTTGTTGGTTATGTTTATTATATGGGCGAATTTCTAGCTTTCGATACCCGAACAGTTGGACCAACCGTTGCGGAAATGTACCTGATCCGTGCGGAGTGTGAGGCTAGGACTAACCAGCCAGGACTAGCCATGCAGGATGTTAACCAGTTGCGTAAAAAGCGAATTCTTAAAGCTAGTTATGTTGATTTAACAGCCTCTTCTGCAGATGATGCATTGTTAAAAGTTTTGGCCGAAAGGAGGAGAGAATTGTGCTTCAGGGGACTTCGTTTGTTTGATCTGAAAAGGTTGAATAAAGAGTCGCGTTTTGCCAAAACACTTACACATAGTTATAACGGGCAGCAATTCGAATTAAAGCCCAATGATTATCGCTATTTGTTTCCGATTGCGCCAAAACTGAGCAATTTGAATCCGGAATTGACGCCAAACCAGAGAAACTAACAATGAAAACAATACACAAAGTATTAATAACTATATTCAGATGAAAATAAGATTATACATCACTGCATTATTGCTGATCCCGGTAATGGCGGTCGCACAAAAGCAGGACTATATCCTAA
>NZ_QAIL01000142.1:0-651 GCF_003061025.1 Pedobacter sp. HMWF019
AACCCCATATTTTTGCTATATTGTTGCCATTTATGAAAAAAACTGAAGCAATTGCAATTGTCTTTGATGACCATCTTTTATTTGCAGACTCCTTTTCAGCACTTATTGAGAGGCTGGATCTTTTCCGTTCCGTGCACACACTTAGCGAGGAACGGGAATTAATTTCTTTTCTGATTAAGCATTCTGAATCGCCCATTTACCTCTTTTTAGACTATTATCTAAAAGACAAGAACAGTCTGCCACTTATAAACGAAGCCAGACGGTTAAACAAACTCATTACAATAATTATAGTGAGTTCTGTAATCAGCCCCACTACAATTACAAATATCCTGAGTTACAATCCCAATGGCTTTGTAAGCAAATCATCGGGTTTTAATTCCATGGTCGAATGCCTTAGGATAATAAACCAGGGCAAGCAATATATTTCTCCCTCAATTAGCGACATTGCTTCGAATACAAATCCAACAGTAAAACTGCCATTCACAGCGCGGGAACTAGATATTCTTCATTATTTTGCAAATGGATTATCAATTGCTCAAACAGCCGAACAGGCACATTTAAGCAAGCATACAATTGTAGCACATCGCCGCAAAATGATGGCGAAGGTAAACGTCAATTCTATTACAGAACTGTTGTTCTATGCGCGCAAAC
>NZ_QAIL01000142.1:661-15085 GCF_003061025.1 Pedobacter sp. HMWF019
ATCTTTAATATCAGTCAATCCACCTAGTGCAGACGCAGACTTGTGATAATCTACCGCATCAGAACTCTCCTGCCCATAGAAAAACGGTGTGTCCATCGGTCCGGGTGCAACTGCAGTAACCGAGATACCCCTGCCGCCAAATTCTTTTGAAGCCGCCCTTGTAAAATGTTCAACAGGTGCTTTGGCACCCGCATACGTAGAATATAAACCCGTATAAGCAGCCAGTAACGAGGTAACGATCGTACAGATCTTACCATTGTCATTTATCTTTTTTCCAGCCTCCTGTAAAAAGAAATAAGCCGATTTGGAGTTGATGCCAAACATGGTATCATATTCTGCCTCAGTAGTGTCTATAAACGGCTTTTTTAATACCATGCCTACGGTGTTAATAGCTACATCAATACCACCGAATCTAGCAATAGCCTCATCAAAAAATCTGGTTACATTTTCTACCTTTGTGAGGTCGGCTTGAAACAAGAATGCCTCAGCCCCCAATCCCTGCACCTCTGCTAACGTTTTTTCACTTTCTGCCTTTGCACTTTCACTATTGTAGTGAATTGCAAGTTTTGCACCTTTTGCTGCAAAATCTCTGCTTAATAATCCACCAAGGTTTTTACCGCCGCCAGCGATTAAAACTACTTTCCCTTTTAAATCATTTCTTGCCATAACTTATCATTTTTAATGCATATATAGATGTGTAATGAGATCAATTTACACACAGCATTACGATGTAGCAACCAGTATGCATAATACAGCAATAATATGCTACTAAATCTAAAAGAACTACAATATTTTGTACCCAGTAATCACTCCAAAAAAGTACTGTTTGCTACTCGAGAATTGAAAATTTTGCAGTATTTTGCCTGATCTAATTAGTTATGCTTTATCTATTACCAAAACGATATTTCATCCTGATCTTATTGATGTATGCTTGTAACAACACTGCACAAGGCCAAATCCGGCAAATCGAGCAGGAATTACGAGGATTATCTTCAATCAAAGACAATGTTACCCTTATTAACAGTTTAAACAGACTGGGTGCACTTTACCGAACCAGAAATGCAGACAGCTGTTTTTATTATGGGATCAAGGCTAAAGGCATGGCTGCTAATATACATTACCAGAAGGGCCAAACAGAGGCCGACCATTCAATTGCCTTCGCGTTTTATAAAAGAGGCTTATATGCGGAATCATTGGACCTGTTCGGAAAGATATTATCTCAGTATCAGCAAATTAATGATACCGAAAAAATTATCTTGGTATACCTGGATATGGTCGCTGTTATGAACAAGGGCGTTTCCGATAGAGCAAAGATCATTTCACTTTTGCAAAAGACTATCCAAATCGGGCAAAAGCTAAAAAAAGATAGTATTATGTCCAAGGTATATGCGCACTATTGTCTCCGGAATCCGGCTCTTCCGCAGGATAGTATTCATTACTACATGAACAAATCCAATGAAATTGCAAGCCGCTATAAAGATGAAACCATGCTGACTTACAACCGACTATGGCAAGGACGTTTGTTAATTTCAAAAGGTAGGTTACAAGAAGCTTTAACACTCGCAAAACAGTCGTTACTTGAAGCAAAGCGTATTGGCAACACAGATATGCTGATCAACTCTTTCTTCCTGCTGACAGAACTTTATGAGAACAATAATAACAATCCTAAAAAAGCGCTTGAATATCTTTATCAGGCTTATGAGGCGGCACAAAAAAATGGAGACAGCTCCCTGGAAATATACATTTTACATAATGCATTAGAAGTAGCGGAACAACTAGGGGATAAAGACGAAATCATTAAAGTTTATTTTGAGCTGGATAAGTCGATTACAGCAGAATGGGAAAAATCAAAAAAGTTTATCAATGACTATGTGGCATACAATGCTGTACAGGACCAAAATAAGTTATTAAGCGAAAAAAACGCACAACGAGCCCTATGGTTGCTGATCATTTCATTTTCCTCAGCGATGATTGTACTGACCATCTATCTAATGATGCTCCGTCGCGACAGAAAAGCGAAAGCTCAGATAGAAGCACTCAACGACATGGCCACTGTGCAAATCATGGCCATGGAAGAGGCAAAACACCAAGCGGTAAAGGAAGAGCAACAACGACTTGGACAAGACCTTCATGATGGCCTTTCATCATCCATTGCCGCCATCAGATATCAATTAGAAACACTAATGATAGATACCAGTGATATTGACCTGAAAAGAAAATTGGATGTGCTCCAAAAGGAAACGGAAAATGCTTACAAAGCAGCGCGAAACAAAAGCCATGAATGGTTCAGTGCTGCTGATGAGCAACTAGAACAATCGTTTGAGAAGCAAATTATATTACTGACAGATAGTTCTCTTCCTAATAACAGATACAACAAAAATATTCACATAGACAATAGCGCATTATCAGGTGTTGACATGGACACACGAATAGCATTACTCCGCATCATTCAAGAGGCCATCACCAACATTATCAAACATGCCAAAGCTAAAAATGTGAGTATTCTTATTTATGAAGAAGATGAGAACTTATTATTAACAATCAATGATGATGGAATAGGCCTAGATGAAAAGAAATCCAGAAATGGAAATTCAACCATGGGCTTGCAGTCCATTCGCCGCCGAGTTCAATATCTAAATGGTGAAATTGAGATAAATTCTAACATCAAAGGCACTGAGATCATCATAACCATTCCTATCGTAATCAACTAATACCAAAGGTCACATATGAAGAATCAACACCCTATCCGGTCTGCACTCAGAAAAATAGGTTTTCATGATCAAGCCTCAGAATCTGTAAGATTCAGCGCGATCAGAAAACCTATTTCCCCCCCAGCCCCTAATTAAACTCCTCGTCCAACAATTTCAACATCCTAACCAATAACACTCTGACCCGCATAGCCGTGCTCTGCACCACCTGCTTATACTTTGTAGTTAAACTATTAGGTGAGATAAACCCATCTCCTATTCCCGGAGTAATAAAGTTCTTAGAAATCGCCAAAATCAATTGTGTAACAGGACCAGCATCCAAACCTCCTGCCTTATTCAATAACTTAAAGAAATAAGCCAGTGCATCCACGGAAAATAGTACTCTGATCCTGGGATTACTTTCTACTTTAGGCAAAGAGGCTGCTGCCTCTTTTGCCCAGTTAAAGAAACCCGCGTACCGCACTTCAATATGCTCCAGCAATTGCTCCAGGCAATCCCCGGCAGCAGCGTATAATTCCATACAAGAAACCGGTACCTTCTGATACTTAAACAAAGCATCAGTTAAAAAACCGCAATCATACTGGATCTGCTTCAAATGCCGCTCCACTAAACTACTTGAAGTAATACCCAACATCTCCTCCTGCATAGACCTAATAATCTGCTCTTTAATTACAGGCAACTCCGCTATCCAATACAGCACGTGCTGCTCATCTAAATTGAAATAAGCCGGATCCATTTGCTGCAAGATCAAGGTCCGCAAAATATTCATTTCTGTATTCATGATTCTATCCTCCCTAAATAAATACTATTGGCTATTTTCTTACGGTTAAAACTGGTTACACTCACGTATACCTCCAGCGCCTTACCAATCATTTTCTGATTGAATTTAAACATGCACTCTTTGTCTGCACGTTTTGCACCACCAACAAAGCCATCTGCAATACCTAGTTCAGGGCAATAAACAACCAGCATCACCTGGTCATCAAAATCTACCCGCTGGTTCATATGCGTTGACCAACTGATATAAAGCGTATCACTTTCTATTAATTCCATTTCGGGGCAAATCAATCCACCCAGTTGCCCCTGACTCAAAACAACCTTACTGTAATCTACATCCAGATTAGGATACTCCCCTACAACAGCCCGGTGAAAATTCTCAGAGAAAGCCAGATTGATCTCCGATTTCACATTAGACAGATTTAAAAATCCTATAGAAACATAAGGATGAAAGGGCACCAGCCACTCACTTACAAAACGAAATTTCTGTTGATTGGCAATTTGTGCTGCCGATCGTTTCGATTTTTTATTTGCCTTTCTGGGCGAAGCCTTTATATATGCAATACTTCTCCAATTGGAGCCAACCACCGGGCCCACTTTTCCAGAAAAAGCACCCAAGATACCTTTAGATATTTTTGCCATGATATTCTTATTTATGAGTAATAGATTTTTTAAAAAAATAGCCTTTATAGCGTTGCTGTAGCCAGATTGCTGGAGCAATAAGCCTATACGGCCAATCCCTTGGGGATAAATGGCTCTTTCATCGAACACAACACGAATCTAAGCCCTATCCAATACCTAGCTGTTAGCTACCTGTTCTAGGCCGGAAAACAGCCATCAAATAGGGAAAATAAGCCTTGAAGAATAAAATCAATTTGGAGATCATACCCAAATGTAAACCAGGCAAAAATGGAGCATGGCGCAATTGGCGGAATAAGCGCTTTATGCGTATTTATACATATTTTGCGTTAATTCTCTATTTTTTCACCTACTGCCAGGTAGGTCCCGTACCCAAAGCGCCCGGTACGCTATTCGCCACCCACTTTGTTGCGGTACTAACTCCAACATCATGGAAAGAGTATGTGTTTACCCACAAGACATCGTAAACTGTACAGGCAAGAGTTTACGCTACGCCCAAAAAACTCTGCAAAACCTCAGGGCTATTCTCAAAAAAGAAAAACATCAATTGATTACCAAGCAGGAACTCGCTGCTTATTTAGATATTGATGAAGATAAGATCAAGCTTTTATAGTGATGAAAGATCGTACAAAAGAAAAAAAGCTAATCAAAATCATCCATAAGATGGTACTGATCTGGTCGCAATTCACCCGCCCACCATAGTATAAATAATGGAGTTCTCCCTTGGCTTACAACAACAGATTTACCTGCAGGAACCTTTAATTTCAGTTTTCTACGGTGAGAACTGGCTTGAGTAACCTCTTCAATATTGCTTCGCTTTACAATAAAAGTACGACTGATAAAAAAATAGTCCTGATGAGGAAGAAGTTCAAAGGTTCTTTTATTTGTATATGGCCAAACCTCCTCAGAACCATCCTCAGAAACAGCAAAATTGAATCTTTCATGGTAGTAAAACAACACCATATCAGGTTTAACAGGAGGAGGAAGAGATGAGCTCCTTTTTCTTTTCGCCAAAGCAACTGCTCTCCTCAGCCAGCCTCTTCTCCTTTTTACCTCACCCCCCTTTTCAACAACAAACCACTCCGGATTTGTTTTTTTGAAGAAATATGCCGTAAAAAAGCCATTTAAACAAAGTACCATACAAGCAATGATCACAAATAATCTAGAAAAATAATTTGTATCACCAATAGGCTTCTTATAACAAGAAAAATAAACCAAAGCCATGGCTATACATAGCAGCAACAGGCATAGCGTTCCTATACCAAAGCGGTAAACCACCCGTAAATTGAGGTTTTTTACGTTTTTAAATTTAATAATCGGATAAGCATTCATCCAACAGGCAACTCCAATAACTAACCAGGCCATAATGGTACTCCAACCCAGCGCCGGATAATATGCAGGTACAGCAAAAAGTTCAATAAAATTTTCTTCTTCCTCGTGGATTACTATTAAATGTGCGGCCACCAGAGAAACTAAAAAAGAAACAGAGATTGGTACTAAGAAAGGAATCCATTCCTTTTCCGTAATTTGTTTGAAGAGAGAGCGACTTATCATAGGTGAAATAATTTATCACATAAAGATAACAAAGTAGATTTAATTTTCAAATAAATATATCTGACCTCTTTTTCATTGTTCGCCCACAAAAAGTCATTGTTCACCCACAAACCACCTCCATTCTTCTTCAAAGCAAAATTTTGATCTCTAACTTCGTTCACATCAAGGTGGTGGAAGGTCCACTCCCAGATTTAAATGAAAAACAATAAACATGGAAAAACAACCGCTCACAAACTCAGGATTTACAGCCATTCAAGCTGAACTTTATATCCAGTCGGATGCAGAACTGAACCTTCAGGCCGATGAAATTAAAATGGATTTTATAGGCTGGCTCATTGCACACTTTGAACTACAACCAAGTCAAATCATCTTTCTTAGCGAAGTAGACCCAAGGGTACTCTCCTTCATTGCGGCACAAACCAGTTTTGCAGTTTCACACCGCTTGAGGATTAAATTGGACAAGCCTGATTATACCAGCCATGCAGAAAAAGGAAAAGGAAAGGTAATGACTAGCAGCAATACCTTAAAAGCATTATCAGATGATGAAGGCGACGCAGATGGCGAAGGAAGTTTAACCATACATATTCAATACCCAAGCTAGAACAGGCGGGTAAAATACCAGAGGGCGAATGCTGGTAAAAACCTGCAATTCTATATAACCAAATATCTGCCGCGACGCGTAGCCCAGATATCATACGTACACCTCTAAAACAAAATGTTATGAACGCAAAAATCAAATCGGGCTTAATTGCCCTGGCAGTTGCGGCGGCAGCCGTAACTACCTTAAACTTTGACGCCAAAAGCGTTAACAAAAACAAAGCAACCAGATTATACTATACGTATAATTTAAGCACCTCAACCGGAGCGAAAAACCCGAGTAATTGGGCTTTACAAACCAGTCCAGGATCAAGTTGCGGCACTCCGGGAAGTACCCCTTGTAAAGTAAGTTTTGATTCCAGTGAATACATTGACATCATAGCCTACCTAAATGCCCAGAATTTTACTTCAGATGCTGAGGTGGCTTATGGGGAAGGCGTCATCAGTAAAGAATAACTTATCCAGAAACGATATGAAAACCTTGAAATTGCATCCACTGATTGTAGATATAGCCTTGGGATTGCTAATGCTATTATTCTCTTACACCGCTATGAGCAAGCTATTGGAACAGGAAATGTTCATTTTCCAAATGAAACTCTCTCCCTTTCCAATGATGGATAAACTAGCTCCCCTACTCGCCTGGTTTTTACCCATTACAGAATTGCTGATCGTTTGTTTTCTCTTTTTTAAAAAGTCTAGAAAACTGGGACTGATCTTATCGATAGCCTTATTAAGTGTGTTTGAGCTTTACATTCTTTGGATGCTTTTTTCAGGGTTTCATTTGCCTTGTACCTGCGGAGGATTAATGGCAAAGCTGAGCTGGAAAGGACATTTAGCATTTAATGCCATGTTCATTCTGCTCAGCTTTTTAGCCCTGAGGCCCGATAAGCACAGGCCCACCCCTCTGCACCCCTTCCAAAGAATATTCAACGCGTCGCGAAGCGAGAATAGACTATAAATAACAGAGTAATTAATTTTAAATCTAAAACAAGATGAAAAGTCTTAAAACCACCTTTCTGGCACTGGCATTAGTTGCTGGTGTTTCAGGCGCATTTGTAACCAAAACAGCAAATGCTGCTTCAAATGCAAAACAAGTAAGTTATGACTGGATCCGATTTGACAGAGCTGGCAATATCACGGGTACACTCACCAACAAAACAGTTGCACAGGCACAATTGATCACTGGTTGTACAGGTTCAAACCAACTTTGTGCCTCCGCGATCTCTGGTCCGGTACTTAGATACAACTAGGTTTTGCAAATAAACTATTCCCGGCCCAAATCGGGAATAGCTTATTCATTTTACTGATTCAGATCATAAATCGTTAAATGAGGATAGGCATGCATTTTCTTTTTCAGTTCCAATCCTATAGAATTCAAATAGGCGCGCATAACCTCTATGGTTATCCCTTTACCAGATTCCAATGCTTCTTTAAAATCTTTTTCCATATCAATATTGAATTTTATGCCTGTCTCATTCACAAACGGCGGTTGCTTGGAAAAAAAACTATAAAGTATTTTAACTACTTCATCTAATGGCTGGTTTTTGGCTATGAACTTAGAATCGTTAAATCCGTAACCCTGCTTTTCCGTTCCTTTTGTTCTTGACTGCAGTATTTTTTTATTCAATTTGGTAAGCACCCAGCATTCAGTTGGTTTCTTAGTCATTTCAACTTTTACATTAAAAAACAGGCATAACTCCTTCGCCATAATATCATAGAACTGATCGGGGTCTACCTTTCTATTGAAAAACAATTCATAACAGTAGCTATTTGCACGCTCCCATTTTTTATATTTTTCAACCCCATACTCCCTCATCTGTCCCTCCTTAGCAGGAAAAAAGAAAGAAGCAGAATCTTTAGTGAAAATATCAATAAGCTTATATTCGCTTGGACGGGAGGTCTTCATATAAGCAGACCAGATCAAATCTGTTTTCAAAGCGTTCCAGGCCATAAATCTCGAGGTTTGACTTAAAGGATTTAAGGCCAGCGTACCCCCATTTCCAATATTCTTAAAGGGAGTGATTACAGATCGGTAAATGAAATTTGAATCGGCAGTTTTTAATGGCTTTTGCCAGTCGAAAGTTAAATCCTCATCCTTTACGCTTAATTCCACTTTCTCTTTGAGCGCAAGCTCAACATTTTTCTCGTTGACTTCGTAATCGTCTGTAATGGCTACAACTACACCATTCTTATCAATCCATACATTATGAGGCACCACCTTATGGGGAAAATATTTATACAATATCGTATCCATTGCTGTAAACATGAGCTGATCATGAGTGTTTCTTTTGATAAATGCATCAACTGTGTGGTCATCCTGGCTGGATACACACAACATATTGTATTTCCCCTTAAATTTTGCTGCAAGTTTGTTTAAAACAGGCATCTCTCTTACGCAGGGTACACAATAGGTTTCCCAGAAATTGATGATCAATAAGCCGCCGCCGTACAGATCAGAAGCCCTTCTGGTTTTAAACTCGCTATTTTTAATGTTTTCGATTAGAAAATCCGGAACCTTGTCGCCAATTTTCAAAGCTTTAATCTTTTGATCCTGCGCATAGGTGCCCATAGAAAAAAGGATAGTCAGTAATAGTAAAATGATGTTGGTTGTTTTCTTTAAATTCATGATGTTTTTGTTTAATTGTATCCTAAGTTTTGAATAAGCTTGTTGTTGTAATTGATTTCACTTTGAGGGATTGGAAACCATGCTGCTGTTGGCTTCCAGGCATTTTTGTAACTCCCTAATACGGCATTGATGGTTCCTGTTCTTTTAAGATCGATGAAGCGTCCGCCCCATTCGCCAAATAACTCCACCCTTCTTTCCTGAGCTATAGCCTCTAATAATTCCTGCTGATTCTCTGCGGTAGTATTCAGAAGCCCCGCACGGTGCCTTACGACATTAAGGTCTTCCTGAGCTTCCGGCAATCGGCCAAGCCAGGAACGGGCTTCTGCCCGGATCAGATACTGCTCTGATAACCTAAGTGCCATGAGATATTCCGGACTGCCGGAACTAGCTTCTTTGTTTTTGTATTTAGCAGAATAATGATAGGTTTCTGGAACACCCGCTGTGGTAACTATACTGGTTCCAGTCCAGTTCGATTTACGTACATCGGCTGCTTCAAAAGAGGTATATAGTGCGTCTGTAATGGGATAAGCAGGCAAAGAAGTATCTGAGGCTGGTAACAGGTTAGCTGATGAGCTTATAAATCCCTGCTGCGTCCAAAACTGAAGGATACTCTCTTTGCTACCTGATTTGAATACATCCGCTACCGGATCAAGAGGGAGATACAATCCAGAGCTAATAACCTGACTGGCTTCCTCCTCTGCAGCTGCCCAGTTTTTCTGGTTCAGATATACCCGGGCAAGCATGGCCCCTGCGGCCCATTTATTTGCCCTGGTTTTACCTGAACCCTGATACACCTCTGTTAACCCTTGTTTTGCAGCCCGTAAGTCTGTAATGATCTGCTTGTATACCTCGGCCTGATCATTTTGCGCAGCCTGCCGGTTGCTTTTTGCATTGGTACTTAGCAATAATGGAACACGCCCGTACAAGTTAACCAGATAGAAATACGCATAGGCCCTTAGAAACCTGGCCTCACTGGTTAACTGCGTAACTTTTGAAGCCGGAAATTCTGGTGAACTCTTTGTCTTCTCTAATAAGTCATTGCAACCATAGATAACAGCGTATAAAACCTGCCATAGCCCTAAGTTAGTTGAATTGGTTACAGACAACCTACTTTGCAAAAATTCACTTTCATTTGTTCCTGTAGAGGTTACATTGAGCTCATCCGTGTACAAGCCAATATAGGGGGTAAAATTAGGTTCAAAACCTCGCTCAAACTGTGCATAGAGATTACCCAGGGCAGCGGTAGCAGATGTGCTATCTGCAAATACCTTATCTGTAGTGAGCTGGTTCTTTGGATCGCCAGTTTCGATCAGTTTTTTACAACTCAGGGCCAAAAGGCCAATGAATAAAAGAAAGATATATCGTTTCATATACATATAGTTTAAAGACCAAGCTGAATGCCCAGCACAAAGGATTTTAAAGGTGGAATATTGGCATCTGCACCACTTTCAGGATCGTACAAAGCGGCATTTCTATTCCAAAAAGTCATTAGGTTCTGTACCTGCAGATTGATCCTGAGGCGGTTCAGTTTATTCCTTTTTAACCAGCTTTCCGGCAGCCGGTAACTCAACTGAATATTTTTAAGCCTGAGATAGCTTGCTTTAAAAAAGTTGGCCGAGGAAAGGCCATAATAGAAATCACGGAATGTAGAAGCTTTAGGAATATTTGTTACATCTCCCTCCTTTTGCCAGCGCCCGGCTGCCAGAGCGAAATTATTCGTTAGGGTTCCCGGTGAGGTTAGGCTTCCAAACAGGAACTGTTTGGCAAATTGGGCAAACACATCCAGCCCAAAACCCTTATAGCTAAAACTATTGCCCAGCCCGCCATAATAGGCAGGGTTTTTATCTCCAATGGTGGTATAATAATTCTCAAAATCAGGATACGAACTACTCCCCCCGGTTTTTAAACCATACAAAGGAGCCCCAGAATTTGGATCGGCACCCAGGTATTTAAAGCCTGTCGCCCTAAGGGTACTCTCGCCAACAGTTAGAAAATTGGAATAGCTGGAAGTGGCTAAATCCGGAAAGCTGAGGAGCCTGTTTTTCAGCAGGGTGATGTTGAAATTTGTAGTCCAAACAAAACGCTCCTTCCTGATATTGTTTGTGTTCAGTTCAAACTCCCATCCGGAGTTTTTAACCTTTGCCGGAAGGTTGGCCTGATAACTGTCAAAGCCAGTCATCAGGGGCAATGTGTAATTGACCAGCTGGTTGCCGCTGATGTTTTCAAAATGATTGATAGTAAACCTGAGCCTCTCTTTGAACAGGCTGGCTTCCAATCCCACCTCCAGTTTTTTATTGCTTTCCCATTTAAAATCTTCATTGGCAATACGTGCAGGCATTAAGCCCGCGTTTCCCTGATAGATTAAACCCGAAGAGCGGTACGTAGAGAGGAACTGGTCGTCTGTAATCTGGTCGTTACCCGTAATTCCATAACTTGCCCGCAGCTTTGCATAGTTTATAAACGAGAGATGTTCCGCGGCCCATTTTTCATTGCTAAATACCCAGGCTGCACCTATGGCGCCAAAGTTCCCGAATTGGTTGTTTGCTCCGAAACGAGAGGAACCATCTCTTCTGGCACTGAGGTTAAGGAGATACTTATCATCGGCATTATAGGTAATTCTGCTAAATACCGAAACGTATTTATACACCAGGTCAGTGTAGTTGGCATTTAACTGTCCTGCAGAACTCATGTCCTCCAGCATGCTTTCGCTATTAAAGTTTGTAGCAGTAATCAAATGGTTCTCCTTTGTTGAATTCTGCCAGGTTCCACCTATCAGAATGCCGATAGCAGATTTTTTGATTTTGAGCGTATAGTCCAGCTGAGGCTCCACAATGATGCTCCGGTTGGCGGTATTGCCAAAATAAGTATAGCTTATCGGTGAGGCATTTGGGTTTCTTGCTGATTTGGGGTTAACCATCACCTGGGTCATTCCAAGCGTATTCAAACCAATATTTGCCTTTATATGCAGCCCCTGAAGGAGTTCATAACCTATAGTGGTATTGGAGAGGACGTTGTCTATTTTAGTCTTGCTGGTATTCTGAATTGCCGCCAGCGGATTATAACCCAATGCCCAGTTTAGATTGCCATTTAAATCGCGCAATGGAAAATTTGGAGGCAACAGCACAAAACTGGAAAAAGCTTCCCTGGGGTTTACCCCCTTGTTTTCTTCTTTGGTATAGGACAATGAAGACTGTATACTGAACCGCTCATCTGCAGAGTGGTGATCAAGGCTTAAGCGCGTACCGCCCCTCTTGTAATCGTTGTCTCCCATCAGTACAGAAGTTTCGTTCCTGTAATTTACTCCTATAGAAAAGCGGTTTTCCATCGTTCCTCCAGACACCGTAGCGTTGATCGCAGTAGTTCTGGCGGTATGTCCCATCACATATTTTGCCCAATTGGTAGACGTTTTGTTATCCCAAAGGGTTAAATCAGGTGCATAGCTGTAAGATGTAGGATCGGAAGAGGGTATCAAACCATCATTTTTAAAAGCCTCACGCCGGATATTCAGGTAATCATCCAGCCCCAGGAGTTTTGGCATACTGGCCACCTGGGAGAAGCCCTGAGCAATATTGACATCGGTTTGAACACTGCCCACCTTAGCTTTTTTAGTGGTGATCAGTACAACCCCGTTTGCGCCCCTGCTGCCATAGATGGCCGTAGCATCCGCATCTTTAAGCACGTTGATGCTTTCAATATCACTGGGATTGATGGAATTTAAGGGACTGATTTCCCCAACAATACCTTCTCCCCCTAAAGGCGAATTGCTCACTAAAGAAGATCCGGGAAAAGGCACCCCATCTATAATGTATAAAGGGTTGGTACCGGCGGCAATGGAGCCTTTGCCCCTGATCTGGATATTGATGTTGCCACCAGGCAGTCCGTTAGTGGTTTGTACAAACACACCGGGCATTTGGCCCGACAGTGCAGAGAGTACATTGGTGACCGGCTGGTTTTCGATTTGTTTGGCGGTAATGGTAGAGATGCTTCCTGTGTTGAGCCTTTTGGTGGTTTCTCCGTAGCCGATAATTTGGACCTCGTTTAAATTGTTGTCTTTAGGCTCGAGTTCGATGATGAGGGGTTCTTTTAAGGGCATCCTGATTTCCAGGTATTCGGTTTGGTAGTTTTCCAGGAATACAGCAAGCCTGTAGCGACCGGCTGGAAGGTCTAAGGGGAATTCGCCCTGTTTATCCGTGAAGAGCGTGAGCGCGGTATTGATGTTTTGGATGGCAGCGCCTTCTAGCGGCTCGCGCGTTTTTAAGGAGATGACTTTCCCTTTGACCTGGCCCTGTTTAGAGGATGGTGGAGGGTTTTTCTGTTGGGCGCTGGCAGGAAAATTTAGGCAAAGCGCAGCCAGTACGATGGTTTGGATCGTTTTCTTCATGTGATATGTGGGTTAGTTGGTTTCTTTCTCTTTTTTCTAGGATTGCTGCTTGGTGTAGTTCATGTACATGGCCCTTAACAGTTCATCCAGGCTCTCGTAGAAAGAGAGCAGGTTAAACCATTCATTTGCGCTTAGGATCTCCGTGCGGTTGGCTACGGTACTGAGTTTAAAGAGCTGCCATAGTAAGGCACCGCAGTCATTCTGGTCGTAATCTGTAAAGAAACCAGTGATTTGTGGGTGGTTAAAGCATGTACAATTGTTCGTTTTCTCCATAAAAAGAGGGTAAGCATTTGGATTTTTGTTGATAATGAGTTGAATTCCGGGGCTGGAAGGTTCCTGCCTTGCGCAGGAATGACTGGCTCGTGATGAAGCTAATCTGGGGGACAGATGATGAGGATGTAACTGGTCATATGAATTGTGTTGGTTAATTGAGTTGCAATTAGTAGGACAATTCTGGAGAGGTCTCCAAAATTTTGGAGGAGAGCAGTTTGGTTGGAGTGGAGTGGCTTTAAGACGGTAATTGACGCCTTGCGGATAGTACCGCGGGTAAGGCAAGAAGAGTGAAAAATTTGGTTATTCATCTCTCATTTTAGTTGTTAAAATGAGTCTAATCATTTAGAGTGCACTATAGGGGGCTCTAAATACCGCCTCAGCTGGCTTCTCACGGCCTTCAGCACGGGATTACAATAGAGCCCGTAACCCTATAGTGCACTCAAAAGTACAACAAATAGTTGTTACAGGCATTAATCTATTGTCCCTGCTTCTTTCAACCGTGAGAATTTGCTGAGCGAGACTCATTATTAATACCTCATTGGAAGTATATATATATTAAAAATCCTTTATTCCATATTCAATTTACAATGACACTTAATTGGGACTTTCTTATCTAGTGATGTAACTATTCAAATATAGTTAAAATATAAAAAACCTGTATATATACAGGTAAATAAAAATTTACTTATCCGTTAATTGCTTAATTGAATTAGGCTATGGCAATTATAACGGAAATTGAGCAATTTGTGATTGATAAGGTACGAGAAATGCGTATTGCAAGGAAAATTGGTCAAGAAAAATTGTCTCTAGATATGGGATTAGCGCCTAAATTCGTTGGAAACGTTGAGAGTCCTAATAGACCTGAAAAG
>NZ_QAIL01000143.1 GCF_003061025.1 Pedobacter sp. HMWF019
CTGTAGCGCTACAGGCCTATATATCTCTATGTTAATCCTATTAATTGAACAATTAATTCTGCCGTTAATTCAATATTAAGCATTTATTAATAGCAGGATAATAAGTTTATCCCTGATTACAAGAAGAAGTAATTATTAAGCCATACAAAAGAGGTCGACTAGTAGCTAGCAAAAAAATAGGAGCTAGTTTTTTTTATCATAAATAGGCAATCGATTGCCTTATATTTAAAAACCACTACTTACTCTTTAATGAAGTTTTATTAGTTATTTCAAAATTTAATTGAATAGAACAAAAAAAAGTTGCACCACATAAGTGCAGCAAAATATAAACCAAACCAAATATAGACATGACGACCAACCAATCAAACTCCCCTTAGCGGCTTATCAGGTATCATAGCCTTTCCAATACCCTATTTGGGTAATCATAAAAAAGAATTAAACCAAAATAATTAAACAGTATGAAAAAAATTAAATACCTACTTACCCTGTTTTTTCTTTTTCCCCTCGTTTTGTTGGCCCAGCAATCGGTTACCATCAGTGGAAAGATAATTGATGCGGCCGCAGGCGCTGGTCTTCCAGGAGTTAGTGTCAAAATAAAGGGCACTACTATAGTTGCTGTTACAGATCAACAGGGGAAGTTTTCTATCATTGCCCCAAATACAGAATCCTATCTCCAAATTTCCTATGTAGGTTATATGCCTCAAGAAATACAGATCAAAAACAAAAAAGATTTTCAAATCACACTACAGGAAGACAACAAAAACCTTGATGAGTTAGTAGTTGTAGGCTATGGTACCCAGAAAAAGGTAACAGTCACCGGCGCCGTATCAACATTAAAAAGTGAAGAAATTACGGTCACTAAAAATGAAAATGTGGTGAACATGCTTACTGGTAAGATCCCAGGGCTACGTGTGTTACAGAAAACAGCAGAACCGGGCTCTTTTGAAAACCAATTTGACATTCGTGGATTGGGAAACCCACTTATCGTAATTGATGGGGTACCCAGAGGTGGTATTGAAAGAATGGACCCAAATGAAATTGAAAGCATCTCTGTATTGAAAGATGGTGCAGCTTCAATTTATGGGGTAAGAGCTGCAAATGGAGTGATATTGGTGACCACCAAAAAAGGAGATAAAAATGGGAAATTCGATATCAATTATTCTGTAAATCAAGGCTGGCAACAGTTTTTAGGAATGCCAGAAGGCGTTGGGCCAGTAGATTTCATGATGTTGACTAATGAAAAGACCAAACGTGCCTTTGCCAATAACTTTGTAAGCAACTCTGAACCAACATATACCTATGCCGACATGAAGCCCTGGCTTGACGGAACATCCAAAGGAGCAGACTGGATTGGACTTGTATTTAAGAAAACATCCCCGCAAATCCAGCACAATCTAAATGTAAATGGTGGTACAGAAAAGATCACCTATTTCTTTAACCTCGGTTATATGAAACAAGATGGTATTTTTAAAACCAACTCTTTGGACTATAACCGCTATAATTTCCGGTCCAATGTAAACATTAATATTTCCAAAAGGTTAAGAGCGCAAATCCTGGCCTCCGGATATACAGATGAAAAAAACCAACCTTACCAGGATCTATGGACCATATTTAAATATACATGGAACCAGATTCCAATCAATAGAATCTTTGCTAATGATAATCCTGAATATCCAAGTGTAATGTCTGAGAATGCCAATCCTGCCGTTATCTCAGATGCCACTAAAGTAGGTTACAAAAAGCAAACACAAAAGAACTTTCAGGGTCAGCTAAGTTTGGAGTATGACATTCCTGGAATTGAGGGTCTAAAAGCCAAAGGGATGTTCAATTATGGATATAGTGTAGATGACAATACAGAGCAAAAGAAAGAATATAAGTTATATACCTATAATGCAGTAACCGACACTTACGTCGCTTCCCTCGTAAAATCGCCAACTACTCTAATGCGCTATTATGGCAATAACATGTCTACGCTCAGCCAGCTCTCCCTGAATTATGCGCATACTTTTAACAAAGACCATAACGTATCCGGATTACTCCTTTTCGAAGAAAGTTTCTCCAAAGGGGATAACTTTTTTGCCCAAAGGAATGTTAACCTACCCATCAACTATTTATTTGGCGGAGAAGCTGGAGATCAGATAGGTAGCATGAATACCGGCAATATCAACGAAGTTGTATACCGCGCTTATGTAGGCCGTGTAAACTACGATTATAAAGGAAAGTATCTTGCTGAGTTTAGTTTCCGTCAAGATGGATCTAATAAATTTAAGCCTGGTAAAAGTCAGTGGGGCTTCTTTCCTGCTGCATCCATTGGATGGCGGATTACCGAAGAAGGCTTCTTTAAAAACTTCATTTCACCTGATATCTTATCTAACTTAAAGCTTAGGGTATCCTACGGTAAGGCCGGATATGATACCGATACGCAGTTTCAATATATCCCAGGCTATAATTATCCAACAATTAATCCAAACGACCAAAGCATCTATGGCTATATTTTTAACGGACAATTCATTAGTGGTGCTGCACCAAGACCAGCAGTGAACAACGATTTAACCTGGTATACCACCAGCATGAAAAATATCGGGTTGGATTTCAGTCTTTGGAGAGGTAAATTAGAGGGGACTTTTGATATATTCAGACGAGATAGAAACGGATTACTAGCCAGAAGAGATGTAGCCGTACCGGGTACTGTAGGTATTGATTTGCCCGAAGAAAACCTAAATACAGACCGGACAGAAGGACTTGAATTCTCGTTAAATTACCGTGGCAAAGCTGGTGAGTTTGGCTACAATATAGGTGGTAATATTTCTACCACACGCACCATGAACAGATTTGTAATAGAAACAAAGGCCGGAAATGAATACCTCCAATGGAGAAATGGTAAAACCAACCGATATAATAACCTGTGGTGGGGCAAAACCTATGGCGGACAGTTTTCAAGTTATGATCAGATCTATAACCATCCTGTAAATGCGGGCGGTGGTAACAACAATACTGTTCCCGGAGATTACTACTACCAAGACTGGAATGAAGATGGTGTAATCAACGAAAAAGATGAAAAACCCATCGCCACGAAAGACATACCTCTAATCAATTACGGGATCAATATCGGTTTAACATGGAAAGGCTTTGATCTGAATGCACTATTTGCAGGATCTACTAGTTTCTATGTAGAATATACCGAGCAATATGCGCAACCGCTTATGTACGACAGAAGTTCTTTATCGCAATTTCTGGATAGCTGGCATACCGTAAACCCATCAGACAATGTATTTAATCCTAATACCCGGTGGATTCCTGGCAAATATCCGGCAATGGGATCGCCCATAGCAGAGGGTACCAAAGCGGTTCAGGATGCCAGCTATATCAGACTAAAAACGCTCGAACTTGGCTATTCCCTCCCCTTTGAGAAATTGAAACGCATTGGGGTAAAAAAGTTACGGATCTACGCCAATGCGTATAACCTATTAACCCTAACAAAACTTAAAAACAGCGATCCAGAGCATCCTGGTCAAATTCCAGATGCAGGCTTCAACCAATCTTTAGGCGGCTACAAGTATCCGCTCAACAGAACTTTTAACCTGGGTGCTAACATTACTTTTTAAAATTCCAGATCATGAAAAGATATCAACTCATCATAACCATGCTTATCGCAGGAATGTTATTTTCCTGCCATAAATTGGACATCAAACCAAAAAGCATTCTTACCTCCGACGTCATATTTGGTGGAGAAGGAGGTATAGATGCCTACATGGCAGACATCTACAGGAAATTACCGATTGAAGATTTTACGTACCGGCCCGGAGGACGTGATGGTCAGTCGGGGTTTAATCTGCACCATGAATGGGAACATTTCTGGCATTCTTCGGCCGTTACCGGCGAATCAGTAGGACCATATGGAGGAATGGACATTGGTGGCGGATTTGGCTATTGGCCATATGCGGAAATACGTGCTGTGAATAACCTGATGCAGGAATTACCTAAAAATTCGGCCAATTTCACGGATACCCGTATTAAAGAACTAACGGGTGAAGCTTATTTCTGCAGGGCTTATTTCTATTTTGCTATGGCCAAACGTTATGGCGGGGTACCAATTATAAAAACTGTACAAAACTACCCGGAGCAATCGATCGAAGAACTCCAGGTACACCGCGATAAAGAACAAGATGTATGGACCTTTATCGGAGATGATCTTGATAAAGCCTTTGAACTGATGCCAGCTACCAGCCCGAGGGGAAGAGCTAATAAATATGCAGCAGCGGCACTGAAATCAAGGGCAATGCTATATGCAGGTTCTATAGCAAAATATGGCTCTGTAAATTTTGTAGCTGGTGAAGCCAGGACACAAGGTTTTGTGGGAATTCCCGCAACCGCAGCCAATGGCTTTTTTACTAAAGCATGGGATGCAGCTAAACTAGTGGAAGGGCACTATTCACTCTATCAAAAAGATGCAGATAAAGTAAAAAATTATGCTGATGCTTTCCTTGATCAAACAAGCCCGGAAAACATCCTGGTAAGAGATTATTCTATCGCCAGCAATACTGCACACAGCTGGGATGCAACATTTTCTCCACGTTATATGACTGCCGATGGAGATAGCCGGTCTTACCCAACGCTAGATTTCGTACAGAAATTCATCACCCTCCCCATCACCAATGCTGATGGTACACCGCGCCGTTTCGATAAATTAGAAGACCTTATGGCCGGTCTGGAACCTAGGTTACTGGCCACGGTCTATTTTCCCGGTGCCAGCTTAAGAGGTTACCAATTTGACACCCAAAGGGGGCTTTACACCTCCTTTACAGGAACTGCAGCTGCCGAAGTTGCCAAACCCGCCGACCAACGTACAAACAGAAAAGTTTCTGCAGATGAAAACACCTTATATGAAGGCAAAAGGATTTCAGGCATTACAGGGATCAAACCCAATGGCAGCCCAGATAAAACAACCAGGACTGGCTTTTACGTACGGAAATACATTGACTATAACCGCCCGCAAAATCAATGTGGCCTATTTCAAAGTACTCAAAGCTGGATTGAATTACGTTACGCAGAAGTACTCCTCAACAGAGCAGAAGCGGCAGCTGAACTGGGCAATACAGAAGATGCAACCACTTGTATCAACCTACTCCGCACCAGGGCAGGTGCAACGATTGCAGGTAGCGTTTCTACAAACGATGTCCGTCTGGAAAGAAACAAAGAGTTGGCTTTTGAGAACCATTACTGGTGGGATTTAAAACGTTGGAGAACGGCCGATATAGTTCTTGACAACTCTAAATTCAGAGGGTTAATGCCTTATTATGTCTTTAATGAGGGGAAGTATATTTTTCTGAACGAGCCGGAGATCTATGAACGCAATTACTTTTTTGACAAAAAGTATTATTACGAACCTATCCCTGGGGGAGAACTGGGCAAAAACCCGAATCTGTTTCCTAACAATCCGAATTACTAAGCCTCTAAAATTTTAAGATATGAAAAAGATCATGAGCAGAATTTTACTTGGAGCAAGTTTGCTGGCAATTTCTGCATGTACTAAAATAGACAACTACCCTGAGCCCAATGCTTCTTTTGAAGGCAGGTTGATTGATAAAACCACTGGCCAGAATTTCCTTACCTCTACCAATAGCATGCAGGTTAAACTGGAACAGATCAGCTGGAGTGACACACCAACCCCTCAGGAGATCCCAAGTAAGATCGATGGAACTTTTAAAGATTCCAAATTATTTAAAGGAAAATACCGGGTAACCCCTAAGGGAGGAGCATTTTGGCCTATTTTGACCCCATTGGAGGTCAATATTGATCAAGGTACTAAACAGGATTTTGAATTGACCCCCTACCTGGTAATCAAAAACTTTACACATACACTAACTGACAATAGAGATCTTATTTTAACTTTTACCATCGATGCACCGATTGGGGCTGGTATGCCAAGGGTCTCTGACGTACAACCCTACATCAACACCACCAAATTTGTAGGTTCGGATGCCAGCATTAAAGAGTATTCAAGTGATCTGAAAGTTACGGTCGATAAGGAATGGAACGATATGTCACCTGCGGATAAGTCGTTTACAATCACTGTCCCTGCGCTTCTTTCCGGGAGGATCTTCTTTGTAAGGGTGGGTGCAAGGGTAAACGACAGTTATAAAAGCGTCAATTATTCTGAGATCGTAGAAATCAAAGTTCCATGAAAAAATTAAAGATTTCATTTTATATCTTTTTAATCACTGCCACAGGTGCCTTTTCGATATCGGGTACCCGGATAGAAGGCCCACGGTATGCGTCCTATAGCCACTTGGTCATGGCCGGTTACCAGGGTTGGTTTGCTGCCAATGGTGACGGTTCGCAGCGCGGCTGGTACCACTACCAGGGCAGAGGTGGTTTTTATCCAGGCAATACCAATGTAGATCTCTGGCCTGATGTAACTGAATACCCTAAAAAGTATAAATCTCCATTCAAATTTGCGGATGGAAAAGATGCTTATTTATATAGTCCATATGATGAAAGCAGCGTTGACCTGCATTTTAAATGGATGAAAGAATATGGCATTGACGGAGTGCACATGCAGCGATTCCTGGGTGAAGTGAAGTCAGCTTCCGGAAAAAGGCATTTCAATAAAGTATTGGAAAGCGCCTTAAAAGCAGCAAAAAAATACGACAGAGCCATAAGCGTAATGTACGACCTGAGTGGCTGCTCTAGTGCAGACATGGCATACCTCGAGCAAGACTGGAAAGAACTTGAAAGCATATTTAAATTATCTGACCCAAAGATTAACCCTACTTATCTATGGCATCACGGGAAGCCCCTGGTGACTATTTGGGGAGTAGGATTTAATGACCGAAGGCGGTATACTATTAACGATGTAAACAAGCTCGTAGACATGCTCAAAGGACCTCGAAATAACGTGTCAATTATGCTAGGTGTTCCCTATTTCTGGAGAACGGCAGGCAGGGATACGGACAAATCTCCCTTGCTGCAGGAACTCATCAAAAAAGCAGATATCCTCATGCCCTGGGCAGTGGGCAGATTTGATTCCAAAACCTATAATCCACAGATCCTTGCTGATGATATAACTTGGTGCAAACAACACAAAATAGATTATGTACCATTGGTATTCCCCGGATTTACCTGGGGAAATATGCACAAGGATACCACAATCTATAATGCCATTCCTCGCCTGAAAGGTGATTTTCTGTGGCAGCAGATTGCAGGTGCTAAACAGGCGGGTGCGAAATCCTTATATGTAGCCATGTTCGATGAAATAGATGAAGGCACAGCCATTTTTAAGACCGCAAGGGTCGCCGAGGTCCCCATAAACGGAAATGAAGGTTTCAAATTCGTTGGAATTGAAAATGAACTGACCTCTGATTATTATTTATGGTTGACCGGCCAGGGAACAAAATGGTTTCATGGAAAAGGTGGCTATAGCGCTGTTAAACCTTTGAGGTTACAGTAAAAATGAATAGTTAGTTTTTAAAAACTTAAAATTATGAAATTAAGAAATTCAACAATAGTATACGCTTTAATAGCCCTTGTTCTGGCAGGAGGCTGTAAAAAAACAGAATACCCATCAAGGGACACAAGCGGACTGCATCCAGACCCACCGGTTGTGATTGATCCTGATGATGCCAAACCATTTGTTTTGTTTGACAGTTGTGATAAATTAGATGGTCTCTGGGATGTTGCTTTAGGTACAGGCAGCTTAGAAACTCAGGGTAAAAAAGAAGGCACAGGCTATATTAAATCCAGGATTACACCAGGCCAGGATTTCATGCAGTACCAAAGGAGAAATGTACCGCCAGTTGATACAAAAGTAACACCAGAGAACGGACAATTTATGTTTTGGTTCTACATCCAGGATGCCAGTCAGTTGAAAGAGGGCCAGATACAGATCAGTAGTGCCAATGATCCTGACAAATCCAGGTACGGATGGGATATCATGAAAGTTGGGCCTCTGGTCAATGGCTGGAACCGCTTAAAATTAAACATCAGTGATGCCTATTCCTCAGATGGTGGGGCAAACCTTGCAGCCATGAATTACTTCAGGGTATTTTTCAATACCAAAGAAAAAGTATCTGCCGACTTTGTGACCGGCATTGACGGATTAAAATTTGTACAAAAATAAACAACACCATATGAATACTTTATTAAAAAAATCAAAACGCTGCAACAACAGGTCATTCGTATTGGCTTTAACTCTGGGCGGGACCATTTTGCTGGGCAGTTTCAGCTGTACTGCCCAAAAGGACAATTTATCGGTGAAGACCACTTCCTCTAAAAAAACAAAGGGAAATCCATTTATCCGGAATATGTATACCGCTGACCCTTCGGCCAGAGTGTGGGCAGATGGCCGCTTATATGTCTATGCATCTCACGATATTGCCCCGGCACGGGGTTGTGACTTGATGGACCGCTATCACGTCTTTTCCACAGACAATATGGTTGATTGGAAAGATCATGGTGAAATTTTGAATTCCAGTCAGGTGCCATGGGGAAGAAAAGAAGGCGGATTTATGTGGGCCCCGGATTGCGCTTATAAAAATGGGACATACTATTTCTATTTCCCTCATCCATCTGGCGACAACTGGAACACTACCTGGAAAATCGGTGTGGCCACAAGTAAAAGTCCGGCTAGCGGGTTTGAAGTAAAAGGATACATTGAAGGGCTTAAGTCAATGATAGACCCATGCGTTTTTGTAGATGATGATGGTCAGGCCTACCTTTTCTATGGTGGTGGTGGCACTTGTGAAGCTGGAAAACTCAAAGACAATATGATGGAAGTTGATGGCGAAATGAAGAAGATGGAAGGTCTTACAGACTTTCATGAAGCTTCATGGGTACATAAAAAAGATGGACTTTATTATCTTTCTTATTCCGACAACCATGATAAAGACGGCAAACACAACCAAATGAGATATGCCACCAGTAAAAGTCCGTTGGGCCCCTGGACCAGTCAGGGCATTTATATGGATCCTACCGATAGCTTTACTAACCATGGTTCCATTGTGAAATACAAAGGCCAATGGTATTCTTTTTACCACAACAGTGCCCTGTCTAATGAAGATTGGTTAAGGTCAATTTGTGTAGATAAATTGTATTACAACGCCGATGGAACCATCAAAAAAGTGGTTCAGACCAGTGGACTCACCAAATAATCTAAACCAAACTATGAACCTAAAATCATTAAATATACTTGTGCTGACCACCTTGCTTGCCTTAACCGCGGGCTGCTCTAAAAAGGGCATCGATCAGCCAGCTGCACCGGAACCATCTCCGGGAGGGAAAGTCATCACGCCCTCCCCCCCAGGGGATGTAGTTGGAAAAGTTACCGTTGGCTACCAGGGATGGTTTGCTGCCAAAGGCGATGGCTCTCCTATAGATGCCTGGTGGCATTGGACACAAGACTGGGCAAAATTACCTTCAACAACCAATTCAGGAATAAAATCCTGGCCAGACGTAAGAGAATACACGTCTACCTACCCTACTTCCTTTCCAAACTTTGGGAACGGGCAGACAGCCAATTTATTTTCTTCTTTTAACGATCAGACAGTTAACACCCAGTTCCTCTGGATGAAGCAAAACGGCTTGGATGTAGCTGCATTACAACGGTTCAACCCCAACGGAATTGAAGGACCAGTTCGGGATGCCATTACGGCAAAAGTGAAAACCGCGGCAGAATTGCATGGACGTAAATTCTATATCATGTACGATATCAGCGGATGGGTCAATATGCAATCGGAAATTAAAACGGACTGGACCAATAAAATGTCGGGTTATACCTCGTCTTCTGCCTACGCCAAACAAAACGGCAAACCTGTGGTCTGCATCTGGGGATTTGGTTTTTCCGACAACAACCACCCTTTCAGTGCAGATGTCTGTATAGACGTGATTAATTGGTTCAAAAGTAAAGGTTGTTATGTGATTGGCGGTGTACCCACCAACTGGCGCACCGAGGATAGTGATTCCAGACCAAAATTTCTTTCGGCCTATAAGGCCATGGATATGATCTCTCCATGGATGATCGGGAGAATAGGCACCATTAGTGAAATTGAATCCAAATACAGAACCATTAACATGCCAGACATGGCCTATTGTAAAGCCAACGGAATTGATTATCAACCTTGCATATTACCGGGCGACCTTCAGGAACATCAGCGGATTCACGGAGATTTTATGTGGCGGCAGTTCTACAATATGAAAAGTCTGGGTGCACAGGGGCTCTACATTTCCATGTTTGATGAATATAACGAAGGGAACCAAATTGCAAAAACAGCAGAAAATGCCAGTTTTATTCCAGCAGGAACTTCCTTTGTTACTCTTGATGAAGATGGTACGGCTTGCTCTTCTGACTATTACCTCAGGTTATCTGGTGACGGAGCTAAGATGTTCAGGGGTGAGATTCCGCTTACCGTAACCCGACCTACAAAACCAATGCTATAATCATAGTTTATTTAGTTTATAGCCTCCACAAGCCATGTTACTGGCGACGTGGGGGCTAAAGATTAGGCTATCACACCCGCTAGCCCCAGATGCTCACTCACAGACACCAATCTCCATCTGGTTGTCAAGTTCTGTGGCTAAAGCTTTTCCAATACCATCGCTCGAGCCTGTAACCAGGGCATAAGCGTTGACCTCTTCTCATAATACCGACGGCGTCGTTTCTCTTCAAGAAATTATAAATTCCAAAATTGCTTCTGAGTGTATTTTTGTTGTGTCAAAAATGGGAATATTAAAATCACTTTGGCCTATTAACATAGGTATTTCCGTACAACCTAAAATAATGCATTCGGCCCCACGTTTAACGAGCTCATTTGTAATAGAAATATAGTTATCTCTAGTTTGAGGATTGATAAAGCCAATTCCGAGTTCTTCTTTTAAAGTATATTGGATATAATCTCTGGTTTCTTGTTTTTCTGGTATCAAAACATCAAGGCCATACTCTTCAAGTTTATTTCTATAAAAATCCATCTCCATTGTGAACTTTGTTCCCAATAAGCCAACTTTCTTTAAACCCTCTTTTTTAACCGCTTTTGCAGTTTCTACACCGATATGAATAATTGGCAATTGGGTTATAGCTTGTAGTTCGTCAGCAAAAAGGTGTGCAGTATTGGCACATAAAACGATACCGTCTGCACCACTCCTCTCCAGGCTTTCACAGGCAGTCTGTAATAGATCAAAAGAATTATTCCAACCCCTTGCCTGAATATCTCCAAAATTCAGGGAGTAAATTATACACTCTGCAAAATTCAGCCCTCCTAATTTTGAATTTACACCTTCGTTTATAAATTTATAGTAGTCCATCGTCGATACCCAACTAATCCCACCTACTAACCCAATTTTCTTCATTAATATCTTGTTATTACTATGTAACTTTATTCTAATTGCTGGTCTTGAGCTACAATAGCTTCCTCTCCACGTAAATATCTAAAAATTCAGATACAACTGAATAGTTTAAAAAGAAAACACCTCCCAACAGTATTTTTTCCCCGCTATCTGCCACGATATTCTCAGTTAATAGTAAAAGATTAGTTTGAAAATGGCCTTTATAGCGTGTCTATAGCCAGATTACTGGGGTAATGTGCCCTTATGAGCATTTCCTTGGGCATAAATAGCCATTTCATCGAATACAATATGAATCTGACCCCTATCCCATACCTAGCTGTTAGCCATCTGTTGTAGGCCGAAAGTCCTTACTGAACCAAAGAAGATTTCAAGTACAGCCATTTTTGCCCATTTTTCCCATTGTCCTTTCTCCACCCTCCCCGGTCTGCACCCAAGAAAAATAGGTTTTCATGATCAAGCCTCAGAACCTGGAAGGTTCAGCGCGATCAGAAAATCTATTTTTCATAACCAGACCTTTTTATGCACTGTATGAAAGTAAATAGGCAACTGATCGTCTGTTAAAAATATTCTGCCATTTGTGTAAGTTTTTTAAAATGCAAACAACTAATAGTTTAAAAAGCATATATGAGAACTACTTTTGATGGCTGTTTCAATAAGCGCCACATCTTGCGGACCCAATTCATCCTGAGAAG
>NZ_QAIL01000014.1 GCF_003061025.1 Pedobacter sp. HMWF019
GTGCTATCATAGATTCTTTTCATCTTTTTAATAAATAATTTACATCATGAAAACACTATCAGAATTAAGTTTAGACGAGTTAATCAAGAGAAAATTAACGTTAAAGGGCGCTTTGATCGGATTTGGAATTTTAATTGGGCTTGTGGTTTTAATATTTTGCTTTCTTAAACCCAAGCCCATTCTACTTGTTCCAGTAATTGCGTTTCCCATAACATTGTTGCCAGTATTTATTTCATTAAAATCGATAAATGATGAAATAAGATCCCGTGGTTCAAAAAGTCCGGTGGATCTTTAACCTTTATAGCTAAAGTTCTACTTCTTCAAGACTTTTAATTCCTCAAGGATATCATTTGCAATGTCCAATCTGGCCTTTCCAAAATCAGGATTTTTATCAGTGGATTGAATACAATTTGAAAAATAATAGACATTATCTTCAGTGGTAATGTAACCAACATACCAACCCACATATTGTTGATCTTGTTTACCAGAACCGGTTTTTACTCTTAGCACAGTACCTAATGTATCCTTCGCAATCATAATGTCTTTTACTATATCCATTGATCGCTTAGAGAAAGGGAGTTTATTGTCGTGGAGTCTGCGTAGAAAATCAATTTGTTCATTAGGTGTAATCCTAAGGTTTCCAGACAACCAGAAAGCATCAATACCACCTGTAATATCAGCATTGCCGTATTTGGCCTTATGCAGCCAATTCTTCATCCGCTCTTCACCTACACGTCTCGCCAGCTCCTGGTAATACCATACCGTAGAGTTTTTAAAGGCGTTCTTCATGTCTGTGTCTTTATTCCATACCGGAAGCATGCGTTCCTTTCCATCCCATTTAAAAACGACGTGCTCATCTTTAACAACTCCGGTTTCTAATGACACTAATGAATTGCATATTTTAAATGTAGAGGCTGGTGTAAAGGGTACAGAAGTTTGTGCTTCGTTGTAAATCGTATACTGGTCATTCTTCTGATCGTACATTATGAACGAGCCCTGTACTTTATACTTATCGTAGAATTTCTTAAAATCCTCCCGGATTATTTTACGAGGTACAGGTTTGAAAGCGCATAGTAAAGCTACAATTATAAAAGTAACTAAGGAATAGGGTTTTATAGATTTCATGCTGCTTTTCATAACAATAAAGTGAATTTCAATTTTTCTAAATTACATAGGATTAGAATGGTAAGCAATTTATAAGCTAGACTTAGCTGCCGTTTGTAAAATCATGAGCCGATTATTTTAGCTAATCGGCTCAAGATGCATAACTGGCAACATAAAGAATGGCCCAAATTTACTTATAAAGTAGAGAGATTGCACCAAATAGCAATTTTGTTTGCCCAAGAGTTAGGCGTGGTAAATGGTTTAGTTTTAGGTTTAAATGAAAAATTTAAACAAGAAACTGTGTTGGAGATTTTAATTTCAGAAGCAATTAAGACTTCAGAAATTGAAGGAGAATATATGAGCAGGGATGATGTAATGTCTTCTATTAAAAACAACTTAGGCATAAAACCTACCATCATTGTTAAAGATAAAAGAGTTTCGGGTGTTGCAAAACTGATGCTTGAAGTTAACCAGGATATTCATCAACATTTAAATCTCGAAGAAATCCTCAGCTGGCATAAAATTTTAATGGAATATGATCCAAAAATTAACGCAGGCGAATGGCGTAAAGGAACAGAACCTATGCAAGTTGTTTCGGGTGCTTACAGCAGAGAGGTAGTGCATTATGAAGCACCCGCCATCAGAAAATGTACCTGCAGAAATGGAAAGTTTTATGGATTGGTATCATAATTCGGAATTGCCTGTTAAGATCATCTTTCTAAAGCTTTGTTAAAGTCGGCCATCGCACATTTGTATTTCGAAAGCATTCACCCCTTTGAAGACGGTAATGGTAGAATTGGGCGAGCATTAACTGAATTCACCCTCTCTCAAGGCTTGAAAAGTTCTGCATTGCTTTCCATGTCAAAAACGATTGAACAAGGCAAGAATAAGTATTACGATCAACTCAAGCTTGCACAAAAGACTTTAGATATCACAGATTGGGTAAATTATTTTGCTGAAATGATATTGGAAGCTCAAAAGGATGCGAAAGAACTGATACAGTTTACACTCAAAAAAGCGAAGTTTTTTGACCAATACGCTCAACAACTTAATGAGCGCCAGCTAAAAGTTATTCAGCATATGCTAGAAAGTGGAACCAATGGTTTTCAAGGAGGGATGACGGCTAAGAAATACATAAGCATTACCAAAACATCTAAGGCTACAGCAACCAGAGACCTCCAGGAGCTTCATGAATGGGGTGTTTTTGCTCCAGAAGGAGCAGGGAGATCGGTGAGATATGAACTGGTTTTATAGGACCCTAAACGCCACCGGCGCTACAGATGTCTGTTTCTTAAAGAAATTAGAAAAATGCGCAATATCATCAAAACCCAGCGTGTAAGAAATCTCGGCAATGTTCCAGTTGGTTTGTTTGAGCAAGATCTTAGCTTCCTGCACAATGCGGTTGGCAATAACTTGGGTAGTGGTATTGCCGGTAACCTCTTTCAGTACCTTGTTGAGATGATTCACATGAACCGCTAAACGGTTTGCATAATCTTTTGCCGTGCGAAGATTTAAACGCTGATGCTGTGATTCAATGGGAAACTGTCTTTCTAACAACTCGATAAATAAGGACGAGATCCTGTCGGAAGCGTTATGTGCACCTTCTACAACAGATACAGGTTGAAGTTTCTGGCCGTAATGGATCAGCTCCAGCACCAGGTTGCGCAACAAATCATATTTAAAACGATAATCGGAAGCAATCTCCTTGTGCATCTTTTTAAAGATATATTCTATCTCCTTAACTTCTTCCGGATCCAACTGAAATACCGGCACCTGTCCGGGTTGAAATATAGGGAGGTCATCCAGGTCGGCGCCTGTTTTTCCCTGTGCCAGGAAACCGGCAGTAAAAATGCAGAACATGCCAGTTTGGTTGCCATCTTCGGGAATCCAGTTATAAGGGATCTTAGGGGTAGCAAAAAGCAGGGCACTTTCCGGGATATCAATAGTTTTATCCGCGTACTCTGCCCTGCTTTTTCCTCTTATCCAGCTTATTTTATAATAGGCCCTGCGGCTGTAAGGCATCTGCCGGGCACCAGTCTTCTTATCAAACAACGACTCGGTTACAAACACATTAAAATGGCCTATTTCTTTGGCGATGTCACTAGGTAGCGGCGCAGCGCTTTCCTGATAAAACTCATTTAATGATGTCTTTCCGATCATGTTTATTCTAATTAGTGATTTCACCGATTGCGTTCCTATTGCATAAATCAATCAGCGAAATCAAACTCAAGTTACAAAATTTAAAGCTTAACTATATATGCATGCCACCTGATACTTCGATTCTTTGACCGGTTATCCATCTGGCATCTTCAGTACATAAAAAGGCCACTACACCACCAATATCCTCGGCCACACCCGGGCGACCCATAGCCGTCATACTGCTTACCGCATCATTCAATTGCTGATTGTCGCGAACCTGCCCGCCGTTAAAATCGGTAGCGATAGCACCCGGAGCAACAACATTGGCACGGATCCTTTGGCCACCCAATTCTTTCGCCAGGTAACGGGTAAACACCTCTATAGCGCCTTTCATAGAAGCGTAGGCCGATGCACCGGGCATAGCAAAACGCGCCAGACCTGAGGAGATGTTAACAATGCCACCACCATCATTCAAAATGGGTAAGATGTTTTGAGTCAGGAAATAAACTCCTTTAAAGTGGATGTTCAGCAATTCATCAAAAGCTTCTTCTGTAGTTTGGCTTATAGGAGCATGATGGCCGGTACCAGCGTTGTTAATCAGAAAGTCCAGATGATCAGTACCAAAAGTACCCTTCAAAATGCTTTTTAACTGTTCTATGAATGCGCCGAAGCTTTTGATGTTGCCAGTATTTAATTGTAAGGCTACCGCTTTTAACCCACTTTGCTGTATTTGATGAACAACCTCTTGAGCATCATCTGCTTTATTGTTATAGGTAAGAATAACATTAATTCCTTTTTCGGCCAGTTTAAGCGCCATGTCTTTGCCTAATCCTCGGCTTCCGCCGGTTACCAGTGCTATTTGATTTTTGTTTTCCATGTTGATTTCTTTGAATTTATAGTACAAATATCGGGCAGGAATACAGTGGAGTGTTTGGACAAATCAATCGGTTATTTGCGAAATTCAAATAAGGAGAGGGGAGGTCGACTTAATATAATTTTTTATCGGAAAATTTGAAATCCTGTATTTTTGGTAAGGGTCTGATTAAAACTATTTTTTTCCTTTTACTTAGTGCCTTCTTTGAACCTGATTTTTCATCAGTTTCGGTTCTGAGCCCTGTAATTAAGTTAAATCTAGTTTCTGTGAATATTGTGTTTTCATCAATATATCCTTTGGTTGCGTTATTAGTTAACTTTTTCACCTTAATTAATTCAAAATTGCCATTGCGGTATTTGAAATCGTAAGTAATATTTCCTCCTTTAATTTCACTCCACATGGTTAAAATACCATTTTCAATGAAAAAATCTGGAATTTGGAATTCATTATGTTTCCCCTGGTTCTCAACAGGATATTGTGGTTCAATTATTTTGGTTGAAGATACCGCTAAAGTTAATTTTCCATTTGGACGAGATAGAAAAATTTGCAGTATTAATGGCCTTGTTTCGTCTATTGTATCCATTTTTACCAGTATTTTGTCCATTTTGCCATCATTGTTTAAATCGCCCTCTTCTTCTCTTACTTGATAAGTATAATTGCCTTTGTTTTTGATGTTTTGAGCAAATACATCCATTTGGGCTGAAATCAAAATGAATACAAAGCATAGATAAATGTTCTTCATAATTTTATTTTATTGTCAGTTTTGAAACTGAAGGCTGACTTATAAATATACGAAAGTGTTCGAGTTCAATTCTCGACGAGATCACTCCGCTGCTTGATACCTGCTACCCGTTATCTTAATAATTACGAAAGAACTTAATTTGCTCGAGTCTTGCCAGCGCTTGTTCATAAGTATACTCTTCCACGTGCAATGTGTCGACCCATTTGTAGTTTATAAATTTTGTTTCTTTTATGTTTGGTCCCAAAGAAATCAAGTTAAGTTCCCCGCAATTATTACACTTACCTATCGGCCAACCTGTTTCAGGTATTCCACTTTCCTTACTCAAAACTTGAGTTTCCAATACGGCATCACATTTTGTACATGAATGTTGTAGTGTCTCAACAATCTTTACAGGCTTTATGAAGTTTTGAATTTTCATTAAAGTTATCAATACAGAGCCATAAAGCCATTTGTTGAGGCTGTCATTAAAATCAATTTCAATAATAGTCGCTAACTCGTTGAACAGGTCACAAATAAATTCTTTCTCCTCAGTATCATAATCCGATTTATTTAGACTTGAAAGTTCTGATTTAAGCATACTCTTTAGTTGCCGTACAGATCTTTTGCTTTTTATTCCATTGATTAGTTCGTCTGAAGAGCTATTAAAAAACAAAGTAAGCTGTTGGCATAATTCGTCACTCGAAGGGTTTAATCCTCTTTCATTCCATGCTTGAATTGAGAATTTGTTTCGCTGTTTAAACTCTACAAGCTTATCTGTTTTTTGATCGTCAGTCATCTTTATTGTTTTGTTTCAGTAGGCCAAAGGCAACAATCATCTATTATCGAAGTTAGGAAACTTTACAAAGCCTAACCTGGACTTGGCTTAGATGCTTGATAAAGTTAGGCCTTTTTAAGGTGAAAGATTAAAATGGCAATTGATTTTAAGGTGAAAAATGCCGTTCACCTTAAAATTGGCCTCTTTTTAAGGTGAAAGATTCTTTCATTGATGACTTTTAAATCTGAACATGTTACAGTTTTTAGATCAAAAACTGAACACATAATGGTGATATGTCCAGAAATCTTAAAAATATGAACATGTTTAGCTGATATGTTCATATTTATGCTTTAATTTATACACATGTCCAGTTTTTGACTATAATGTGAACACGTGTATGGCATACGATAGAACTAAGCCCTTTAATGACCTTCCTTTGCTTCCTCCGTCTAAAGAAGTTGAAGATATTGACATTCTAAAAAAGCTTGTAACAACCTCACGGGCACTTGCTGCGGCAAATAGCACAGTAAAAAGATTACCAAATCCCTATATGCTGATCAATACGATTGCTTTGCAAGAGGCGAAAGCATCGACGGCGATAGAGAATATCTTTACGACCGAAGACGAGCTGTATAAGGCGGTATCCGATTCAGTTAAAGAAAGTTCTGCTAATGTTGGTACAAAAGAGGTTCTAAGATATAGAGAAGCACTATGGCAAGGATACGATTTGCTTCGCGATAAAGCGACAATAGACCTTGAATGTATTATTGGGATTTTCAGAAAAATTAAAAACTCTACAGACGGTTTACGCGCTCCTCAATCATTAACAGTAATCAATCGCGGACAAAGCGAATTTCGCGCAGGGGAGATAATTTATACTCCACCAAGGGGTGTGGGAGTTCTCGAGTCATTAATGGGAAATCTGTTAGAGTACTTAAATGATGATGAGAAACATTCTTCTGACCCTTTGATTAAAATGTGTATCGCCCACTATCAATTTGAGGCTATCCATCCTTTTCGTGACGGAAACGGTAGAACCGGACGTATCTTAAATTTGTTGTACCTGGTGCATAAGGGATTATTGGACCAACCAGTTTTGTACTTATCAAAATATATCATTGCAAATATAGACGAATATTACTACAATTTAGGCGTTGTAACCCAACGAGGATCTTGGAAACCTTGGGTCCTTTACATGTTAGAAGCTATAGAGAAGACGTCGTTATTGACAAGTCAACTGATCATTAGTATTCTAAACCAAATGGATGCTACTCTGGAGCATGCAAGGGAGAGAATAAAATGGTACAATAAGGAGGTTAATGAGGCACTCTTTAGTCAGCCTTACATTAAACCTAAATTTATTGGAGACTTGCTGGGGATTACTTCCAGGACTACCCTTACCAAATATTTTGCAGAGCTTGTTGATGCTGGTGTTCTGCAGCCGGCAAAAGAAGGAAAGGAAGTCTTTTATATCAATGGAGATTTGATCTCCATTTTAGAAGGATAGCCGAAAAAGGCATCAAGTTTTTTCCTCGTTGCTTTATTAATAGGCAAATAAACCAATTTCTCCAGATCAAGTTCGTCTTTATCAAAAATAACTACCGACTCCATTTTGACCAAGCTTGATGCCTTTGCAGTCGCATCGCAGCCCTGCGCTCTTAAATCTTCAATGAGCTGTTCCCGATTTTGTGATTCTATCGCAATCACCCAATAAGTATGATGAAGATTAAGCCGACCTATCTTCATTTCATCAGGTACAGTACTCAATATGGACAAAGCAAGTTCTCTTCTTTTTTGTGTGTCATCTACAGAGAAATGACCAACGCGTCTTGCCATTAGTTTTAAATTTGCATGGCAAGGTCTGTATCTGATTTTCTTCATGACATCAGCACCGGGAAAACCCTTTGTAAAACCAGCCAGTACATCGTCGAAATCTCTATTCGATGCTCTGGCAAATACATAAAGCATACTAAATATCCATCTTAATGTAATCACTTTAATGGCCAGCGCCTTAAATATCTTCTTCAAATACAATTTTGGGCTTTGTACTGGAAGTTGATCATTGAGCAAAACAACATTGTGATATAAGCTGGGATTGTTAAACCGGAGCATCGCACCAGTTAAACTCGTATTGGTTTTAATCAGGCCAAAACTATACATCACTACGTCCGACAGGGGATGACCAGCATACAAACCATTAAAAGCCTGGGCACAATCTTCCAATACAATTAAGCCATGCTCCTTCGCCAATTTGACGATGGCTTCGGTATTCATCACAGCTCCAAACAAATGAGTAATCAGAATCGCTTTAGTTGAAGGTTTTATCGAAGCCTCCATTTGCTGTGTAGAAATTTCAAGGGAATGTTTGTTAACAGCTAAAGGAACGGAAACCAATTGGTGAGCCTTTAAAATGCTAAACATGTCTGGTATGTTGACATTGGTGACCAGTATTTCTGCGCCAGGCTCAAAATCCAGGGATTGTAAAACGAGATCTAAACCTGTTCTAACAGAAAGAGTGTACAGTTGGTCATGCTCCGCTTTGATGTTTTTAGAATTTTTAATACCGAGGATTTCCGAGAAACAATAACCCATCCCTCTAAATAATGTCGAAAAAGATATATCTAGTTTTCCTCTTGGGATCATGCAGGCCAAATATAATGAATTACCGAAGTTACTACTTTATTACAGACATCATTATAAAGATACTGAAGCAGTAAATAGAGGTCGATTTATAAAATACATAAAGCGCATTTAAAAAAGTTATCCACATTTTCTTAAGTGCAGTGTGGTCGCACTGAGTTTATTTTACTTAGTGCCCAGCTATCGCGATAACCTCTTTATAACCTTTTATATGAAAAAAACACTTTTTACATTCGTGTTTGCCTTGGGATTTATTTATTCCTATGGCCAAAATACCCTTCCTTCAACTGGTAATGTTGGTATTGGAACAACAAACCCTATTGTCTCCCTGCAAGTAAATGGGACAGCAATTATCGCAAATAATGGCGGTTCAAATTACAATGAAAACATACGTCTTCCGAGTGCGAATGATGGCTATGCATGTATAGCCTTAGGCGCTGTTCCTGGAATTGCAGGGACAGGCATTGGGCAGTGGTCATTAATTAAATTTCCAGAGTATGAGGCGTCTAAATTTACGATAAGGCACAACCAGACCGACTACTTCAGCATACTTACAGATGGAAAAGTTGGAATCGGTATTCTAAATCCTACAGAAAAACTCGCAGTAAATGGCAATATCAGAGCTAAAGAACTCAAAATAGAAGCTGCGAACTGGCCAGACTATGTATTTGAAAAAGACTACTCACTTCCCTCATTAGAACAAATAGAGAAACACATTCAAGAAAAAGGTCATCTACCAGGAATTCCCTCTGCTGCAGAAGTTAAAACTGAAGGTATCGAAGTCGGAGACATGAATGCGAAACTGCTTAAAAAGATCGAAGAGCTAACGCTTTATCTCATTCAGCAAAACAAAAAAATGAGTGCATTGGAAAAAGATAATATAGAGCTTAAAAAAGCAGTATTCAGGAGCCAAGACAAACCACAATAGCATTCCAGTCAATACAATTATATATATGAAGTCAATAAAAAAAATCGGACTGTTCCTTCTGTTCGTTCTTGGCGCTATTGCTTTGAAAGCACAAGAAATTGCACAAACAGAAATAGGAACTGTAGCAAACACAAAATTACTCTTGTATGAATACTATAATCATACAGGACCAGAATGGATTAAGCTATTCAGAATGAAAAATTATAACGCAGATCTCGGTTTTTGGGGCAGATCAGGCGTATCCGGCCGGGTCTACTTTGTAGATTATCAAGGTGAAGGAGGAGCCTTTGTTGACTTTAGTTTTCCTCAATATATTTCCGCACAACAGAAACCGGTTATCACACTCAGTGGAGCCTCAGTTAAAGATATTGAATGGTATGCCTTCCCTGGATCCGATGGCCCTGGAAGAGACTATTACGATGTTTATATAAAAACTCCTGGCTTTCACGTTGGATTAAGTTTCTTGGTTCGGGGATCAGATTATGTACCCGTTTTTACAAAAGCAGACCAGCCAACTGCTACAGCAAACTGGAGCTATAGCTTATCTCCTGAATCCTTTAATTTTTACAGTGGAACTGGAAAGTTAGGCTTAGGAACATTGAACCCGACAGAAAGACTCTCAGTAAATGGCAATATCAGAGCTAAAGAACTCAAAATAGAAGCAGCCAATTGGCCAGACTATGTATTTGAAAAAGACTACCAACTTCCAACTCTGGAACAAACAGAAAGCCACATCAAGTTAAAAGGCCATTTACCAGGAATTCCTTCTGCTGCAGAAGTGAAAGCTGAAGGTATTGAAGTCGGAGACATGAATGCCAAACTGCTCAAGAAGATCGAAGAGTTGACTCTATATCTCAT
>NZ_QAIL01000144.1 GCF_003061025.1 Pedobacter sp. HMWF019
ATCATCTGTAGTACTTGTATATGCTAAAGTTAGTTTATTCAATTTCTGCAGGGTAAGCAACAGATTGCTTTTCTCCTGTACACTGAGGTTTTCATTCAGGTACTCATTAAAAGCAATCACCACTCCTTTTGCCATCTGTCTCTTCTCCCGGCCAAGGTCGGTTAAGAAAACTTTTACTGACCTTTTATCACCAGATGAAGTTTCCCGGTAAATTAACCCCAGATCTTCCATATTGTTTAACATTCTGGACAAACTGGTTGCCTTTACACCAAGAAGGCCAGCCAGTTTGGAAACCGCAGTACCTTCTCTCTCGATATTAATCAACACATAACCAATGGCCTGCGTTATACCAAATCCCGAAGCAATCTGGTTATAGCTGTTGGACACATTCTGCCAAACTACCTTTAAAAAATAATCTATTGTTTCCTGCTGTTTCATTAATTATTATGCTTGCATAACAAAGCTAATGAATATTAAACTTTAAAGCAAGTATAATTTCATCAAAAAAAGCACAAAAAAAAGCCGCACCTTTAAAAGGTGCGGCTTTATAAATCAACTGTTTAGATCAACTAGTATAAGGTAAATTCTACCCTTCTGTTTTTCTGACGTCCAGCTGCAGTTTTGTTGGTAGCAATAGGTTGGTTTGGACCATAACCTGTTGCTTCAATTCTAGATGGATTAGCACCTTGAGAAACCAGATAAGCTTTGATAGACTCAGCTCTTTCTTTAGACAATCTCAAGTTTAAAGCCATAGAACCAGTATTATCGGTATGACCAGCTAATTTCAGGCTGAAGTTTTTCTCTACCAATAATGCAGCTACCCTGTTTAAAGTTGGGTAAGATTTTGCTCTGATGGTTGCTTTTCCAAGATCAAATTCCAGATTTTTAATCGCTTCATTTACGATTTTTCTATCTGCTTCTGTAACGATTACTTTTTCTTTAATGATTGGCGCAGGAACAACCAAAGGACAACCTGAACCATCAACAACTACTCCTGCTGGAGTACCTGGGCATTTATCCAGTTTATCTGCTACACCGTCACCATCACTGTCTTTCAACAGATCATTCATTTCTGATCTTAAACGGGCATTGTCTGCTTTTGCAGCATCCAAATCACCTTTTAAAGCATCAGCAGTTTGTTTTGCAGCTAAAGCCTCATCATAAGTTAAAGCAACCGGGTTGTGGAATGCCAATTGCTTGCCACCACCCAAAGAGAACTCTAAACCTGCATAAGCGTAGTTGTACTTATCATTTGCATTACCATGTTTGTAACCATCAAAGTTATCACCATCAACAAAATTCACTGTCCAGCCAAGGTCAAAATTAACATTGTCAGACAACCTGAATTTTGCTCCAGCACCTACCGGAATGATCAATTCTTTAATGTCCTTGTTTGAATAATCTGCAGTTCCGCTCGCTGTTGTAATTTTTGGTTTATAACCAGCCAAACCAGCACCACCAGAAACATACAATTGCAACACATCTTCTTTTTTAAACATATCGATATTGAACAAGTTCACTACCGCGTTTAAACTACCAGACCAGTTCAATTTGGTTTCATAAGCACTCACACCACCTGTTGGTGTAAAACCGCTTTTAAAAGCTTTGGTATTATCTCCTTTTACGGTACCTCTAACTCCGTCTAACCTCAAAGAGAAATAAGGTGTGAATTGCTTTTTGATATACAATCCATAACCTAAGCTGCTCTTTTCGTTAGAAAAGTCATTTTCGCCGCCTAATGGAGAAAGACCTGTTAATAAACCTGCATTAACACCAATTGACCAGGTATTTAATTTAGCAGATGAGCTCGCTGGTGCCTGTGCGTGCACAGCATTCCCAATGAGCAATGCGACAACCGCCGCGGGAAGAGTTTTAATTAGTGATATTTTCATAATTTGTTTTTCATTAACTATATAAAAATCGTACCAATTCCAGAAAACAAGACTTTTTTGTGGAAATGTTTAAATCTTTACCACCCTATTGCCTTATCATCGCCCCTCGGGTCTGCACCCCCCTGATAATAACCCCATTTAGTTTTTAGGACAGCGTCTACCCTTCCAATAGGTCCTCTTGGTTTAATGATATAACCTTTACTCTTTAACCGGACCTCTGTTAAACTATCCAGTGCTCCTTCTTCTACCTGTATTTCATCTGGCAACCATTGGTGGTGAAATCTTTTTGAAGTTACTGCCCCCTGCATACCCTGGTCAAATTCAATGACATTCAGTATGGTTTGAAATACCGAAGTGATAATCGTGGATCCACCCGGCGTACCCACAACCATAAATAAGTCTCCGTTCTTTTCGATGATGGTTGGCGTCATAGAGCTCAACATTCTTTTATTAGGTGCTATAGCATTTGCCTCACCACCTACAAGACCATACATATTTGGTGCGCCCGGCTTTACAGAAAAATCGTCCATCTCGTTGTTCAGCAGGAAACCTGCACCTTTAACTACTACACAGGAACCATAAGAACCATTTAATGTCGTCGTTATAGACACTGCATTGCCTTCTTTATCCACAATCGAATAATGCGTTGTCTCCTCATGTTCCAAGGCCGTAACCACTCCTGCTTTCACCTCCGAACTTGGCGTGGCTTTATTCCAGTCGAAATTACTCATCCTTTCTTTAATATAAGCATCCTTCATCAGCTCCCGTCCAGGTACTTTGTAAAAATCAGGATCTCCCAAATGGGTTGCGCGGTCAGCATAAGCTCTTCGCTCTGCCTCCACCACTACCTGTACGGTAGAATCCGTATTGAAACCCCATTTTTTTAGGGGGTAAGGTTCTACAGATTTCAGCAGTTGCACCAGGGCAATTCCACCGCTGGATGGCGGAGGCATAGTAATGATCTTAAAACCTTTATACTGACCAACAATCGGCTTACGCCAAATGGCTTTATAATTTTTAAGGTCACCAGAGGTAATAATCCCCCCACTGCGCTTCATCTCTGCAACAACAGCATCTGCAACCTCTCCTTCGTAAAAACCACTTCTCCCTTTATCTCTGATAAGCTCTAAAGTATGAGCAAGCTCTTTTTGCACCAGTTTTTCGCCGGGCGCCCATTTACCCTCTTTGATCAGGGCCGTCCCTTCGGGGTTCAGCTGAACAAAGCGGTCGTGCAGCTCATTCAGTTCTCTGGCCTGTCGTTCGCTAATTGCAAAGCCCTTTTCTGCCAGATCAATCGCCGGCTGAACCAGATCGGCCCACGCCAGCTTTCCATATTTCTCGTGAGCCTCAATCATTCCGGCAACAGAACCTGGCACACCAGCTGCAAGACTTCCATATAAGCTTTTATCTACAATAGGTGCACCTGCAGCATCCAGGTACATATCTCTTGATGCGCCCTCAGCAGCTTTCTCGCGGTAGTCCAGTGTATTGGTCTCTCCCTTTGCAGAGCGGTATACCATAAATCCGCCACCACCTATATTACCCGCATTGGGATAAACCACCGCGAGTGCAAACTGAACCGCAACAGCAGCATCGATCGCATTCCCACCTTTCTTCAAAATATCAACGCCTACTTTAGAAGCTTGCTCCTTAGCAGAAACCACCATACCATTCCTGTATTCCGGACTATTCTTTTGGCCAAGCTGCCCACTCACACATCCACCCAGCACTGCTGGTATTAAAAACAATGCCGTAACTACGGCAACCGGACTACGCTTTATAATTCTCTGCATCTTTGTAAATCTTTTCAATAACGGCATTATTCTTTTCCAGAATCACCTTTCTTTTCAAACTCAACTTTGGTGTCAGTTCTCCGCCATCAATACTCCATGCTTTAGAAAGCAGGGCAAAACGCTTCACTTGTTCCCATTTTCCAAATTCCTTAGAGCTGAACTGCACAATCTGCTCAAACTTCTCCAATACCTGCGGATTTTTGATCATTTCTTCGTCTGTGGTATAACTGATACCTTTTTTACCGGCCCAGGTTTTCAAAGCAGGAAAATTCGGCACGATCAGTGCTGATGGGAACTTCCGGTTTTCACCAAGCACCATGACTTGCTCTACCAGCGGGGTTTCTTTAAACTTATTTTCCAGCATCTGCGGAGCAACATATTTCCCTCCTGCAGTTTTAAAAATCTCTTTTTTACGGTCTGTAATTTTCAGAAAGCGTCCGCCCACAATTTCGCCGATATCACCGGTATGGAACCAGCCATCTTTATCAATAGTTTCTGCAGTTAAATCGTCGCGACGGTAATACCCTTTCATGATATCATGTCCCCGGGCCAATACTTCCCCATCTTCTGCAATTTTAATTTCTACACCATCAATAACTGGCCCAACAGTTCCAAACATGGTATTGTCAAAATGGTTTACCGTGATCACTGGAGAAGTTTCGGTAAGGCCATAACCCTCAAATACCGGCATATCGGCTGCCCAAAATATCCTGGCCAGTCTCGGATTTAATGCCGCCCCTCCGGAAACAATAACAACGATGTTCCCTCCAAGGGCCTCCTGCCATTTTTTAAAAACCAGTTTCCTGGCAATACCAAGCTTAAAATCGTAAAACCAAGTTCTTTTCGTTTCAAACTTCTCGGCCAGAGCAACTGACCAGAAAAAAATTCCTCTTTTTATTCCGCTGAGTTCTTTTCCTTTTTCCATGATCTTTTCGTAGACTTTCTCCAGCAGCCTAGGGACTGTAGAAAAGGCATTTGGTTTTACATACTGGATATCTGCAACAATAGTATCCATGCTCTCAGCATAATAAACGGACACATTGGTGTAGAAATACAAGTAAACGATCATTCGTTCAAAAATATGGGAAAGCGGCAAAAAGCTCAGGCCTTTATGGATCCCTTCCGGTAACAAAACCGCAGAATTTTCAAAATTCTTCACCAGGTTATCATGGGTGAGCATAACCCCTTTCGGAGTGCCCGTGGTACCCGAAGTATAGATCAGGGTCAGAATGTCTTCGGGGGTAACAGCAGCGCGATATTCTTCGAGGTTAATATCCTGATGTTTTGCACCTTCTTCTGTTAAAACTTCCCAGTGATCTGCACCCCCAACCTTATCCAGGGTATAGATTTCAATTTTCTGCTCCAGGCTGTCTGCAACACTCTTTACTTTTTTATAAAGAGCCTCATCTGCAACAAAGATCAGACTAACTTCGGCATCCTTCAGGATAAATTGTATATCGTGTTCGGCCAGCGTGGGATACAATGGAATCTGATAGGCCCCAATCTGCATAATGGCAAAATCAGTAATGTTCCATTCTGGTCTGTTGTGCGACATCACACCAATTCTGGATTCTTTTCCAAATCCTTTACGGACAAGTCCTTTACTAAGGTTGTTAACTATTTCAACAAATTGCGCTGTACTGTGTGTCTTCCATTGTCCTTGTAATTTTCCGCTTACGAATACTTCTTTAGGAAATTTTTCTAAATTATACTGGAGGAGATCAAATACTCTTTTTATCGTTACAGGCATAGATTTTATCTGATTAGAGTTTTACCGAAACTGTGTTTCTCAAATCTAACAATTTAAAATTTTAAAAAAACGGTCTCCATGTAAGAAAATTGGTAAGCTATTCGTAAAAACTCAATATACTTTTCGGAGACTAAGGCTTTCTGCGCGGCTATGCGTCTTGCTTCAAAGCTGAGGTTTAAAATAATACATAAGCTGTCGTAAAACGCCAATATACTCTTCGGAGACTAACGCTTTTTGCGCCGCTACGCGTCTTGCTTCAAAGCTGAGGTCTCCTCGGAGTAATATTGACGTTTTCATGGCGCTTAAGCTGGGAGGAAGAGTCCGGGCATGGAATAGAGTAGGTTATGGAACTGGCATTTATTCTCTGGAACTTTGCAAGTCCGATTTATATAACGCGTAGCTGGAAGCAAAGTCAAGGCATCAAGCAGGGCAGGTTGTGGAACTGGCATTTATTCTCTGGAACTTTGCAAGTCCGATTTTATATAATGCATAGCTGGAAGCAAAGTCAAGGCATCAAGCAGGGCAGGTTAAATCTATTGTATGCTAATTTCAATATAAGAGGATCTCCACAAGATAAGGGCTTGTACACACCTTATACACACCTCCGTCACAATTAATACACAAACAGGTACCTTTTTGTGAAGAAAGTGTGTCTGATGTGTGTATGATGTGAGGCTCAGCCTCTGGCCTGTCGTATTCCAGTCTCCTCCCGTGCATCACTTTTACCTGGTCCTACGCCCTGCCCGGTCACCTCCTTCCTCTGCAATTTGCTACGGAAAATTCTCGTACGCTGCGGAAAGACCTCAGAGATCTGCGGCTTCTTCAGCCGCCTGATATCGTTAGTCTTGAAGCAGCTGTACAGAATTTTCCGACATAATTCCCTTCCAATTCAATTCTCCTTTACACCTGTTTTCTGATCCATCACCCTTGAGCGGCACAATATTTGCTCAGTGGGTAAACCTATTACCCACACAAATTCATATGATGAAAAAAACACTTACTATTCTATTTTTAACTGTAATGGCTTCAGTTGCCATGATTTCTACCTCTAAAGCACAGGATTATCAAAATGCTATTGGTGGTCGTTTTGGAACCGCAAATGGCGTGACCTTCAAAACCAGCCTTGGTTCGAACAAGATGTTAGACCTTATTGCCAATTTCAGATCTCATGACGACTACAAATACTTCCGCTTAACTGGTTTATATGAGATCAACAACAAAATTCAGGATGTTCAAGGTTTAGGTTGGTATTATGGTATCGGTGGTACAATAGGTTCCGCTAAATACAAACCAACCAATTCAAGAGACCTTTACCTGTCAATTGATGGTGTTATAGGTTTGGATTACAAATTTGTAGATGCACCTATTAATCTTTCACTGGACTGGAAACCTGCAATTGCGCTGGCACCAGATACAGAATTTGACGGATCAGGCTTAGGTCTATCTATCCGCTTCACCTTTTAAGAAAATAATCATCTACCTATAAAAAAGGGCGGCAACTTCACAGTTACCGCCCTTTTTTCCGTTTGTAAATCCTAAATTCCCATCCAGCCTTTTCTAACCTGCAATTGTTCCGCACTGGCTTCAGCAGCTACAGGAACTAGTTTTAGATTAGGATTCGCCTTCAGCGTTACTTTAAAAGTCCTTTGAATTCCATCCCTGCCCACATTGATCTGCACTACATCACCAACATTTTTACCAGTGATGGCCGGCATGCGCTCAATAGATGATTCAACAGGACTACCATCAATGCTCAGGATCTCGTCATTCACATTCAGGCCGTCTGTCCAGGCCGCAGAATTACGGGAAACTGCAGTAATGAAGATACGGCCCTCTTTCTTAACAGAAGTAACTCCCAGATAAGGGACACTTTTGCCTTCATTTTCGTTTTTCACTTTAATGCCCGCATAACCAAAATACTTATCGTATTCTACCGGTGTTGTTCCGTTGACATACCTGGCCCAGAAATCTGTAAAGCTCTGTCCGCTGATCTTCTCTACCATGGATTTAAATTCAGCATCGGTATAACCTCTTTTTAAGGTTTTACATTGCAGGTACATCGCCTTCATCACATCGTCCAGGCTTTTGGCTCCTTTTGTTGCCTTCGCGATCTCCAGATCCATAATCAGACCAATCACCTCGCCTTTGCTATAATAAGAAACCCCTGTATTGTTTGAGTTTTCGTTTGGTCTGTAATACTTAATCCAGGCATCGTAGCTGGAAGAAGCAGCAGATTGAACTTTTGCACCCGGGGTATTTTCAACACCAGCTACTGCGCTGGCCAGGTTGGCTACAAACTCCTCTGGGCTGACAAAACCGGAGCGCAACATGAATTTGTTCTCATAATAAGCGGTAAATCCTTCTGCTACCCAAAGATTGGTCGTATAGTTTTCATTGTCATAGTCGAATGGCCCCAAGGCCACCGGACGGAGACGTTTCACATTCCACAAGTGGTGATATTCATGAGCAACAAGACCTAAAAAGCCTTTGTACCCTTCTTCTGATGCATACTGATTACGCGAAGCCCCCAGCACTGTAGAGTTCAGGTGTTCCAGACCACCTCCGGCTTGTGCATAATTATGTACAATAAAGGTATAATGTTTGTTTGGGTTCTCCCCATATACAGCTGTTGCACTTTCTACAATTTTTGCCATATCTGTTTTTAGACGGGAAGCATCATAATTTCCACCACCATACATCGCTACTTCATGCTTTACTCCCGCTGCCGTGAACTCAAAAACATCCTGATTACCTACTTCAATCGGGCTGTCAAACAAGATATCAAAATCTGCTGCACGATAGGTAAATTGTTCTCCGGCAACAGGCTCCAGCCCGGTAGACACTTTGCTCCATCCTTTGAACGGAATGATCTTTACCGTACTTGGTTGCTTCAGCATACCTTCAGGGTACATAAAAATCCCAGTTGAAGACAGAAAAGCGTGCGTATCGTCAATAAAAGGTGTACGCACAGAAATTTCAAAACCATAAACCCGGTAATTGATTTTCAAAGTATTGGCTTTGGAAGTATAGACCCTCCAGGTATTTTTTCTTACTTTTTCAAATTTCGCCTGTTTTCCGCCGGCAGTTGCACTGAAACCTTCAACTTGCTTGGCAAACTCTCTTACCAGGTAAGAACCCGGCGCCCATACCGGCATTTTCACGTCTACATAATCCTTGTTTATTCCTGAGATGTTCATCTCTACCTCCGCATAATGTGCCTGCGGTTCTTTGAAGCTAACTTCAAAACCAATTTTAACCTGTGAACTTGCTGTCATTCCTAATGCTAGTAATATTACTAATCCTGCTAACGATTTCTTCATTTCCATCTGTTTCTTAAAAGCCCTTGTGCGCACAAGGACCTTCTTTTGAATGTAATTGTTTCCTTATAATAAGTTGTTTTGTAGGGAAGCAAATTTATAATTTATCTCTTCTTTTTGGATTTAAATCTCAAAAGAGGCTGTAACATACTTAATACAACAGATACACAGTGACATATTTAAATATTTTTGTATTTAAAATCGCACACCACACAAATAATATGAAGGTTAAATATCTTATTTATGCCGGGATTGTTCTTGGCATAAGCTATCTGGTTTATTACCGCATCTCTGCCAACAAGAAACTTGCAGCAGAGGGTGCCTCCATGGGCAAAGGCTCGGATAAAGGAAAAAAGGGTGCCGGACAACACCTCAATGTGAATGGATATATTGTAAAAACCATTTCTTTCAACAACGATCTGGAGATCACAGGGGCTATAGATGCCAACGAATCTGTGGCACTTCAAAGCGAGGTTTCGGGATTGGTGACCGGCATCTATTTCAAAGAAGGAAGCAATGTAACTAAGGGCACTTTACTGGTCAAAATCAATGACAGAGATATCCAGGCTCAGCTACAACAAGCACTTACCAAGGAAAAACTTTCTGCCACCGTTGAAAACCGGGCAAAACAACTGCTGCAAAAAGGGGCAATCAGCCAGGAAGAATACGATACTGCACTTGCAGACTTGCTTTCTTTGAGGGCCCAAACCCAATTGATCAGAGCCCAACTGGCCAAAACATCGATTCTTGCCCCTTTTAGTGGAAAAATTGGCCTAAGATCTATTTCCGTTGGAGATTACCTTGCACCAACCCGAATCATCGCAAACCTGCTCAGCATTAATCCGATTAAGATCAGCTTTTCTGTGCCTGAAAAATATTCCGGACAGATCAAAGTGAATTCTGACATCAAGTTTAAAACAGAGGGTTCGCCAAAAACCTATACAGCAAAAGTATTTGCGCTCGAACCGGGCATCAACACCCAAACCCGAACCCTGCAAATCAAAGCCCTGGCACCCAATCCAAATAATGAATTGCTTCCAGGTGCATTTGCAAAAGTGGAACTCTCCTTATCTACACAGGAAAACGCCATTTTGATTCCTAACGAGGCGATCATTCCGGTACTGAAGGGAAAGACGGTTTACATTGTCAAAAACGGAAAAGCGAAACAGGTACCTGTTGAGGCAGGTACGCGTACCGCCGAATCTATTGTGATCACCTCCGGGTTAAATGTAGGGGATACAGTATTGACAACAGGCGCAATGGCCCTGAAACCAGATGCTCCGGTAAAAGTAACGCTTACTAAAAATTAAGGTTAGCCAAAATGAGTATATCAACCACGAGTATAAAAAGGCCCGTTCTGGCGATTGTGATGAACTTGATGATCCTGCTTTTTGGGGTGATCGGTTACAATTTCCTCGGCGTTAGGGAGTACCCTAACATTGACCCAACCATTGTAAACGTTAGAACTTCTTATCCGGGTGCCAATGCAGATATTATTGAGTCTCAGATTACCGAACCACTGGAAAAATCCATCAATGGTATAGATGGGATCAGAAATATTTCTTCTTCCAGTAACCAGGGAAGCAGCAACATTACGATTGAATTTAACCTGGATAAAAATATTGATGATGCCGCCAATGACGTGCGGGATAAAGTTTCACAGGCGGCCAGGAGTTTACCAAAAGATATTGACGGTAACCCGGTCGTTTCCAAAGCAGATGCAAATTCAGATGCGGTGATCACGATGACCATTCAAAGTGATAAACAAAATGTAATGCAATTGAGCGATTACGCAGAGAACGTCATTGCAGACCGCCTTCAGACCATTACAGGCGTAAGTACGGTACAAATCCAGGGGCAAAGGAAATATGCTATGCGCATCCGGATCAATCCGAATAAGCTGGCTTCTTATGGCTTAACCCCACAAGACATTGTAGCGGCACTGGACAAAGAAAATGTAGAATTGCCTTCCGGTAAAATTACCGGCGCAAGCACCGAACTTGTGATCAAAACCCTCGGAAAGCTGACAAATGAAGAGGAATTCAACAATCTGATCCTAAAGAATGACCTGGATCATGTGGTGAAGTTGAAGGATGTTGGTTATGCCGAACTGGGTTCTGAAAATGAAGAAACGATTTTAAGAGAGTCGGGTAAACCAATGGTTGCTGTAGGATTGGTTCCACAGCCTGGCGCTAATTACCTTGACATTTCTAAAGAATTTTACAAGCGTTTTGAACAACTCAAAAAGGACGTACCACAAGACATCAAGCTGAACATTTCTCTCGACACCACCAAATTCATCAAGAGTTCGGTAACCGAAGTAGCGGAAACGATCATCCTTTCTCTTGTTCTGGTGATCCTGATCATTTATCTGTTCTTCAGGGATTGGGCCATCGCTTTCAGACCCCTAATTGACATTCCGGTTTCCCTGGTGTTTACCTTTTTTGTGATGTACATTTTTGGCTTCTCTATTAATGTTTTGTCCTTACTGGCCATCGTACTGGCCACAGGTTTGGTGGTAGACGACGGTATTGTGGTGACCGAGAACATTTTCAAAAAAGTAGAGGAGGGTTATTCTCCTTTTGAAGCAGCCATAAAGGGTTCCAATGAAATTTTCTTCGCCGTAATTTCCATTTCCATCACCCTTGCTGCCGTATTTTTACCCGTAATCTTTCTACAGGGTTTTGTGGGTCGTCTGTTCCGGGAATTTGGGATCGTCATCGGTGCTGCGGTGTTGATTTCAGCCTTTGTTTCACTGACCTTAACCCCGATGCTGAACGCTTACCTGATGAAAAAAACAGGGCATAAGAAATCCAGGTTCTACAACTTTACAGAACCTTATTTTGTGAAGCTTAATGATACTTATGCGGATAAACTGAATAAATTCCTCGACAAAAGATGGCTGGCCGCCCCAATCATTATTGTTTGTATGGGCCTCATTGTACTGTTCTGGAAAATTCTACCTAAAGAAACTGCACCATACGATGACAGAAGTGCCATCAACATGAATGTAACTACGCCTGAGGGAGCCTCGTTTACTTATACAGATCAATTCATGATGAAGATCTCACAAATGGTTGCAGATTCCGTTCCGGAAAAGAAAGTGAATATTACGATCACTTCACCAGGCTTTGGCGGAACAGCTTCAACCAATAGTGGCTTTGTAAGAATGGGTTTAACGGATCCTGATGAACGCAACAGAAGCCAGGCTGAAATTGCGGCAAAACTGACCAAAATCACCAGAAAATACACGGAAGGTAAAGTGGTCGTAACCCAGCAACCAACCATTTCTGTAGGACGCCGTGGGGGCTTGCCCATCAACTATATCATCCAGGCCCAGAACTTCGAAAAGCTTCGGGAAAAGGTGCCTTTGTTTATGGATGAAGTTTCCAAGGACCCTACATTTACCACATCAGATGTCAATCTGAAGTTCAATAAGCCGGAGATCGACCTGACCATTGACCGCGCCAAGGCCAAAAACCTGGGTGTATCGGTACAGGATATCGGTCTTGCGCTGCAACTTGGCCTGAGTGGTCAGCGTTTTTCCTACTTTTTCATGAACGGAAAACAGTATCAGGTTATTGGTCAGTTTGAGGTGGCAGACCGTAAAGATCCTCTGGACCTAAGCTCGGTATATGTTAGAAACGACAAAAATGAATTGATCCAGATCGACAACCTGGTGACCGCTAAAGAAGAAAGCAGCCCGCCTCAGTTGTACCGGAACAACCGTTTTACCGCTGCCACCGTTTCTGCCGGCCTCGCGCCCGGGAAAAGTATCGGAGAAGGAATAGATGCCATGGACAGGATTGCTTCAAAAGTACTTGATGAGAGTTTCTCTACAGACCTGGGCGGCGAATCCCGTGATTTCAGGGAAAGTGCCTCCAATACCAGCTTTGCTTTTGGACTGGCTTTATTATTAGTTTACCTGATCCTGGCCGCTCAGTTTGAAAGTTTCAAAGATCCAATCATTATCATCCTGACGGTCCCAATGGCTGTTGCAGGGGCCTTTCTATCCCTTTGGTTATTTGGCCAGAGCTGGAACATCTTTAGCCAGATCGGAACCATTATGCTCATTGGACTGGTTACTAAAAACGGGATCCTGATCGTAGAATTTGCCAACCAGCTTAAAGAACAAGGAAAAAGTGTTCACGATGCAATCAGAGAGGCTGCTGTTTCCAGATTAAGACCTATTTTAATGACCAGTTTAGCCATTGCCATTGGAGCTTTACCGATTGCGATGGCCTTGGGTGCTGCTGCAAAAAGCAGGATCGGCATGGGGGTGGTTATTGTAGGCGGAACGGTATTTTCACTGGTCCTTACCCTTTTTGTGATCCCTGCAATTTATTCGTACTGGTCTAAAGAACATAAAGAAAATACAGATCTTCAAAACTCTTTAAAGGCTGCACTAGAAAATGAATCCAATGAAACCATTTAATTTCGTCCTTTGCCTGCTGGTGCTCCTATACCTTAAGCCCGCACAGGCACAGACCAAACTGAGCTTGCAGGAAGCTATTTCCATAGCCCTGCAAAACAATTACGACATCAAACTGATCAACAATAACCTGCAAATCGCAAAAAACAATGTCAACCCGGGAAATGCAGGCTTTTTACCTGGTTTGCAAGGCAGCTTTGGTACCACGGGCAGTAAACAAAATACTGTTCAGACCAGCTCTACTGGTGTAGAAAAAGTGGCAGACGGGGTACGCAACACCAGCACCAACTATGGTGTTGCCCTGGACTGGACCATATTTGACGGTTTCAAAATGTTTGCTACTTATGATAAACTGAAGGAACTGCAAAAGCAAGGAGAAGTCAATGCCAAGGCAACGATACTGACTACGATAGCCAATGTGATCAGCACCTATTATAATGTGGTCCGCCAGCAACGTCTGGTCGCCGCCACAGACAGTACGCTGGACATCTCCAGGTTCCGTTTAAAAATCGCCAACAATAAGCTCCAGTTGGGAAAAGGATCTAAACTTGACGTGCTGGCTGCTACGGTAGACTACAATGCGGATACATCGACCTATTTGCAACAAAAAAATCAATTACAAAATGTTATTGTTACGCTGAATCAGATCATGGCCAGAGACCTGAATACGCCTGTCATTGTGCATGAAGATATCGATATCCATAAAACTTTCAATTTCTCTGAACTGCAAGAACAGACACTGCAGCTTAATCCCGACCTTCAGAATGCGATGATCAGCAAGAAAATTGCGGAACTCAGCCTGAAAGAAGTAAAGGGTCAGCGCTATCCCGTAGTGGGCGTAAACAGCGGTTACGAGTTTTCAAGGAGCGCCAACCCTACAGGCTTTAACCAGAAGTTCAGGGGTCAGGGAATTACTTATGGACTAACAGCCAGTATGAATATATTCAACGGATTTTTACAGCGTCAGAATGAGCGAAATGCTAAAGTTCAGGTGGCTTCTTCGCAACTCAGCATCGAGAAAACCAAACAGGATGTTCAAGCTCAACTACTCACCGCCTTTCAAAATCATCAGGCCAACCTCGATTTGCTGAAAGTAGAAACAAATAATGTTGAAATAGCACGGCAAAACCTGGACATCACCCTGGACAAATACAGACTGGGCAGTATTGCTCCACTGGAGCTGAGGGAAGCACAAAGAAATTCTATTCAGGCCATCACCAGATTTTTAGATGCTCAGTATCAGGCCAAACTGACTGAAATATCATTAAAAGAAATCAGTGGTACTTTGAATCTTCAATAAGATGTTTAAATTTATCAAATGATTTTAGTTGCAGATAGCGGTTCATCCAAAACAGACTGGATGGGATACAGTTCGGGAGAACCTGTTCGGTTCCATACCCAGGGAATCAACCCTTATTTTTTAAATGCTCAGGACATCTTTAAACTCTTTTCCCGAAAGAAAGACCTGGGTTTTAATCCTGAAGATGTTAAAGAAATCTATTTCTTTGGGGCGGGCTGTTCTTCCCCGGATAAACATGAGGTCATTTCAAATGGCTTATCCTTGTTTTTTACCAAGGCTTTTATTAGTGTAGAGCACGACCTGATGGGTTCTGCCTATGCCACTTGCGGAGATAAGGAAGGGCTAACCTGCATTCTGGGAACAGGCTCCAATATCTCCTATTATGACGGTGTTACTGTACACAACAGCAAACATGGTCTGGGTTATGTACTTGGAGATGAAGGTGCCGGCACCCATCTGGGTAAGAAGTTAGTGACCAATTACCTTTATGGGCATATGCCTGAAGAACTTGGTGTTTTGTTTGCAAAAGAGTATAACATTGACAAGGAAACGGTAATTACAAACGTATACCAGAATCCTTTTCCAAATACTTATCTGGCTTCTTTGAGCCGTTTCATGGTGAACCATACCGATCACCCTTTCATTACTCAGATCCTTCATGAGGTTTTCCAGGAATTTGTAGATACCAATATAAAAGACTACAGCAATTACAGATCACTGGACTGCCATTTCGTTGGCTCTATTGCATTTTACTATCAGGACATCCTTCGTAAAGTTTGCGCAGACAGCGAGGTACGGGTAGGAAAGATCTTACAGAAACCAATTGAAGGTATTTATAATTTTATTTTAAAAAAAGAGGGTATTCTTGCTTAAGGGCCCTCTTTTTTTTGCTCATTCCTTTTCTTTAGCGACCTGGCGCCATAGGCTAAACCTGCAGCCAGGAACATCAGGGTGCCTCCGTCTATTGGCACATCCGGATCCCCGCCAGGAAGCCCGGGATCCTCAGCAATAGCAGAATGAACTACGGAGACCAGGTATATAATCAGGAATAACTTTTTCATTCGTGTATAAGTTTTATGGTTTCAAAAGCCGGACGCTGAAAGACATCCAGAACTTGTAAAAAATAGATGCCCTGACTTTGTTTTCCACAGTCCAGCATCCATTCGTTCCGGCCATCGCTACGCTCAAAATGCCTGCTCCACACCAGGCTTCCCGACAGGTCTCTGATCAGAACATCAAAGTCTCTTTGTGGGCTTTCTTTAAAACTGATCGTGAGTTTCTCTTTCCAGGGATTGGGGTAAACTGTTAAAACTTTATCTTGATTTATGGGTGGCATCCCCCGCTCTTCACAGGGTTCAAAATGCAAAATAAAACGCCTTCCCTCCGGATTGGAATAAACACTGGTATCTATACTGAAATTATAGGTAACTCCACCGGAAGGTATAGGCAGGAAACGCTTTTCCAACTTATCCTCCAGCAGCATGTCTATCCCTTCTATACGAAGCTGATAATGATCTGAGGGGAAGCCTTTCACAAACAAGCCATATTCCACATGTTCATTTAAAACCCGCCTTTCCCGTATACTAAAGTGTTCCTGGCTTGCACCAATTACTGCAACCGCAATATGGCCTTCGCCGATCTTCAATGCATCCTGGTCATTAGCCTCTTCTCCCATGCTCTTCTTAAAAAGCAGGATACATTGATCGGAAAAAACCCCGCAACTGAGTGTTATTTTTAAACGGCCTTCTTTTCCTTGAGCCATACATAATAAAGCCGAACCGCTTAACCAAAGCCACACGCAAAAAACTTTTTTATAAAATATTCGAAAATCCATAGCTATTATCTATAATTTACCTTGCAATCTTCATTAAAAACTATAACCCCACTTTTAAACCCATTAAGAACCTTAATAAAGAAACCAGAACCAGCAGGAATCACTTCATCCGGATCATCACTCACCTTATATGAGGCATTCAAAGGATCATATAACCACACATAAGGACCTATATTTTCTTTATAAATACTGCCCCACCGGATGGATGCAGCATAGGGGTTTCCGAGCAGGTTAAATCCATCTCCCTCCTGGCCCCGATCTTCATTATAAACCGTTATGGTAAGTCTGCCGGTAAACAATCGGCCTGTATAAGTCATTATGTAAGAATCCGCACTGGAAAAGGGTGGATTTTGGATCTGTTGGCTATAAGCACCCGGAACTGTCCGGTCTCCGCGTGAGAAGAGAAAGAATCCTCTCCCTACAGGAAGCAGGGTATGCATATTTGGGATGGGCAGGTATTTCTGAGCAAGCATTCCTGGTAGCTGCTGATCATGGCTATAGAGGGTGGCCGCATTATTGGGTGATGGATCAAAACCGTTTAACACTCCTCCCTGCCCCGTAATAAAAACACTTCTTTTCAATGCTTCAAACCCGTACTGAAGGTTGGGATTACAAACAGGCGAGCTTAAGAGTCTCCATCCTCTCCCGCTCGAAGGCAGAGGAAATCCACCCGCAATAAAACATTGCGCTTGTACATCCCCCAGAATTTCAACCTCCTCCAAGTTTTCAACCGGAGCCAATGCAGCGGCCCTGTTTGCCGTGGTCAAGAGGGTCAGCCGGCCGTTTGTATACAGTCTCCCCCGGATCAGCCTTATAAAATTCTGGATATACAAACCTCCTTCCAGATTCACCTCGTCAGCCAAAAATAAACGATCTAATTCCAATATAGATATGCTCGCCTTACCGGCACCTGAGACCCTGATTTTTGAAGTTCCTCCCGAAAAGACCATTTTGTTACCTCCACCTGTTAAGGAGATCTCTCCATTATTTTCCAGATTCCCTTTCAATTTGAATACGATATCTCCGGTAGCTCCTGAAAACATTCCCGAGTTGACCTGAAGTTCTGCATACTGCTCCAGTTCGAGTCCGGCATAGAGATATAGAGCCGAGTTTTGCTCCAACAGCAGCTTGTTCAAAACGACATCTTTCCGAAGTTCGACTGTCTTTCCTTCTTTGATCCTGATATTGCTATGGTCAGGAGGTATTATTCCTTTATCCCAGTTGACCGGTTCATCCCAAAGGCTATTCTTTACCCCAACAAAGGTAAATATCGAAGGTGTGGTTTGCGGACTGAATTCTGTAGTCCCGATACTGCAAAAACCGGCAGGATTGTTCTGGTTCTCATACTCCGTTTTTATCCATTCTAAAGTTCGTATGGTCTTTCCAATTCTGACCTCATCCAGCTTCCCTGACAGATATAGAGAATTTTGCTTTGAAACCCCCAAAAGCACTTGTCCTCCTATACCCAGCCTGATGTTGACGGAAGATTTGGAGGCCACCGTAGCCCCATCTATATAGAGTCGGGCTTCTCCGCTGACCACCTTAGCAGCGACGTAATGCCAAGCACCAGGAGATAAGGCCGCAGAACTGTTCAGGGACCAGGATGGAAGAGCGCCATAGAATCCTTCCAGAACCAGATTTCCCGAGGCAATTAATTTCAGCTGATACCCTCCCTTACCTGCACTTTCATTGGTCATGACCATCTGCTCAACCCCAGTCCTGTCTGTCAGAATCCAGGCAGACAAAAGAAATTCAGTCCCTGTATTTTCAGAAAGCCTTTTTTCTGTAGAACTTCCATTCAGGAACATTCCCTGTCCAATCTTCCCCTCATTACCCTCATTAAGATGTGTAAACATATTGTAATCAGCCCTCCAAATCTCTTGTGCAGCAGCACCATCAGGGTTATGGAGGATAGAGGCGCTATAATAGAAATAAACTGCTGAAGGGGCTGTAATGCTTTCTCTGGAAGCCAGAAAAGGCAACTGTACCCAACAGGTTATTTTTCCGGCTACCGGATCGTAATGGTCAAGTTGCATGTTCAGGGCTATAGCAGGAGCTGTTGCATCAGCGAATGCAATATCCAATCCATTTGCATTGGATATTTTAGGGTCAAAATAATCGCCCTCAAATTTAAGCTCCGGACCTTCCAGGCTAATAAGCACAGGAAAATTCAGGAGTCCCGAAGTTTCCTGTCCACCGGGCAGCTTTACGGGTTTTCCTTCTATCTTGTTTTTGTTGAAGGTGATTTTTTTTCTACAGGCAAAACCTGTCATCCAGGTCTGGGCTGCACTCTGGAATCCACACGACAGGAACATCAAAGCACAAAGCCCGGAGGTTCTGGTTAATAAAATTCGGATAAACTTCATAAAGGATATAATGAAAAATACCCTTCAAGTGTAGTTAATAGTTATCCAAAGAAAAATTATTTACAATAAAAATCCATAAAAATAACTTTAAAGAAATACACACTAGTATTCTCTCTTGGTAGACTCTAATCCCAATGGAAATAATTCTTTCGATATCTCTTTTTCATGCAGAAAGCAAAGCCGCTCATACCTGTACTCATTCAGTTTTGTCAAATCATTTAATTTCGAATACATTTCAATAATTAAATTATACACCTGAACGCAATGTATATTCAAATCATTTCGTTTAAAAATAACAAGTGCTTCCTCAGCATGGCCGATGGCTTTCACATAATCCCCTTCCTGTCTACTCAATTCTGCATTCAGCATCAGAAACAACAATTCAGAGTATTTGGTAAAAGCATGACTGTTTCTGTCTTTTGAGATCTTAAAAATGAACTGCCTGATCCGTTCTGCCTTTTTACACTGGTCGGATTTAACACCGTTTAAAGCGAGTAATAACAATAAGTGACTGGCAAATGGAGCTCTTTTATAGAACAACCGGGGATGCAGGCGATGAATGGAATGGATGATTCGCACAGTTTTCTCAGGTGTTCCGTAGAGCGTGTTTACAGACAGCATCAGAATATACTGCACGCCAGCCCAGGTATCTGCCATCTCACTAACCATTGGTTTGAATTCATTTTCAGCAACGATAAAACCTTCAATTTTCTCCAGTAGCGGACTGGAATGCACCGGAATATTCTGACTCTTGTTATAGGCAATGTGCAAGGCCTCCAGAGGGTCAAAATAAGAAGAAGCACATAAGTCCTGACGGCTTTCCAGCTGGATGATTCTTTGTTCCAGCTTTTCCTTATTCAGGCTTAAAATATCCAGTGCCGAGAGGATAGACTGATACAGTAACCAGTGCTCATCTTTGTCACAGATATCGATCAGCACCATAATAGATTGCTTATAACACGAATCTACAAAATCAAAGTTAATGAGCTCTTTGATAATGGCATCATGCAGCTGGTGTTCTTTTAAGGTGTCTTTTATTTCCGGATGGAGGTTAATGGCATATTTCAAGTTTTCAGCGATAAACAGAATTAAATAATTTCTCTCATAATTATTTAAATCCAACTTAAAAATATGACTCAGTGTTACAAAATCTGCAGTTTTCACCATATATCTGACCGTCCATTGCAATAAAATAAATCGGACATGATTACTGCTATAGGTTTTGTCTATATATTCCAAAAAATGAGCATCTACATTTAGATTGAATTTCTCCAAAAGTTCTATAAAGAGAAAATACTCAAAAATATGAGGATATAAAAAGCGGACAAACTCTCTAGGATGAAGATTCTGGTAACGCCTTTCTTCCATCAGGATACCATCAGAGAGGAGTTCCATATAAGCATTTTTAAATGCAGACAACTCGGCTATCAACAAG
>NZ_QAIL01000145.1 GCF_003061025.1 Pedobacter sp. HMWF019
GAAATACATAATCTAAATTCTTTTAAAGCCGGATTTAGGAGGTTATTCAATGTCTTTACAGCCGAATCGGCTGAGGAGGGGCTAAAAGTATTGCAAAGCGAGGATATTCAGGTGATTATTACTGACCAGCGGATGCCGGTGATGACGGGTATTGAATTCCTGGAGTCTATCATTCCGGATTATCCGGATCCCATCAGGATTTTATTGACTGGTTATGCAGATATTAATGCTGTTATCGATGCCATCAACAAGGGGCAAGTATACCGGTACATTCAGAAGCCCTGGATGGAAGATGACTTAAGGATTCATATCCTCAAAGCCTTTGAAATCTACACACTAAGAAAGGAAAATATTGAACTAACCGATAAGCTCCTGGTGGCTAACCAGAAGCTTGAGGATTTACTAAGCCAGAATTTACGGCCCGAATAGCCTTTCTGAATTTTTATTTAAAGTTCTTTTCTTAACCTGGCCACGGGTATATTCATTTGCTCTCTGTATTTAGCAACTGTTCTGCGGGCAATATTATAACCTTGTTCTTTAAGGATTTCCGTAAGCTTCTCATCTGCAAGAGGACGTCTTTTATCTTCATTACCGATGCAGTCTTCAAGAATCTTTTTGACTTCTTTATTGGAAACTTCTTCTCCGCTTTCCGTTTGTATCGCTTCTGAGAAAAATGATTTCAAAAGAAACGTACCAAACTCTGTTTGAACATATTTGGAATTGGCAACCCTGGAAACCGTAGAGATGTCCATATCAATTTTATCCGCAATATCTTTTAAGATCATCGGGCGCATTTTACGTTCATCGCCAGTAAGCAGATATTCGTATTGGTATTGCATGATGGCGTTCATGGTTTTTAACAGCGTTTGCTGTCTTTGTTTAATGGCATCAATAAACCACTTTGCCGAGTCCAGTTTTTGCTTTACAAATTGTACAGCCTCTTTTAATTTTTTATCTTTTTGAGATGCTTTATCATAGTGTTCAAACATGTCAATGTAAGAACGGCTAACCCTAAGCTCCGGAGCATTTTTCGAATTTAGAGTTAAGATCAATACACCATCGTTATTCGAAATGTGAAAATCAGGAATGATCTGAAGCTGTTTAGTGGTAACCTGATTAGAGTCGCCAGGTTTAGGGTTAAGCCTCAGGATTTCATTGATGATCTCTTTTAACTCTTCACTTTGCAGGTTGAGGGATTTTTCAAGCTTATCATAATGCTTTCTGGTGAACTCATCTAAGTGGTGTTCAACAACTTGTATCGCCTTTACTATGATTGGGTTAGAAAGATCTTTTCTTTTAAGTTGTAAAGTCAGGCACTCCTGAAGGTCTCTGGCCGCAATTCCCGGAGGATCGAAACTCTGGATCACCTTAAGCATCTCCAGTACATCTTCTTCTTCTACCATCACATTCTGAGAAAATGCGAGGTCATCAATCATGGAAGTAATCGGTCTTCTTAAGTACCCATCGTCATCAAGGCTACCTATAATTTGTTTTCCAATAATAAAATCCTGATCAGATAAGGGAACAAGGTCCAGCTGCTCCTGAAGACTTTCAAAAAAAGTACTTTCTATGGCAATTGGTGTTTCTTTTTTATCCTCATCGTCGTCACTGTTGTTATAGGAGGTGCTGTAATCATTTACATCGTCATCCTGTAAATAGTCGTCAACATTAAATTCGTCTGTATTTTCTTCTTTTGAAGAAGGATCAAAGTCATCAGGACTGTCGTTTAAATCGTCATATTCTCCCTTTGGCTCTTCCGCAATCATCAGGCTGGGATCTTCCAAAGCCGGGTTTTCTTCCAGCTCTTCTTTTATTCGGGTATCTAATGAAACAGTCGGAACTTGCAGCAGTTTAATAAATTGAATTTGCTGAGGCGATAATTTTTGAAGAAGTTTTTGTTGTAGATGTTGTTTTAGCATGTTCTTAGGAATGTCAATTTACCCGTTCAAAAATAAGCATTTCGTTTAGATAAAATGTAATCGCGAAAATTATATTGCTTTAAATGCAGTATTAAAGCTGGAAATTTGATTGGAAAACAAGTTGGCGCTTAAGCTTCTGTCGAAAAATCCATGAAATTCCATTTTTTTGTTCTCTGTTGGTCCACTGTGCCTTCGGCAATAAAAGCGCCTAAAATAGCAACAGGATTGAAGCTTTTTGTATTGGCCAATACCTGTCCGATAAAAGTGCTCCTGCAATATTGCATAGAAATAACTGTAATACAAAGACAACCGGGTTCTATTTCAAAACTTAGGGTTTGTTCTGGAATTAAATCTGGTGCGTAATTGTACTTGATCTCTATGTTTTGAATAGAGCTTAATTTCATGTGGCCATGAATAAGGTCAAATAAACCGACAGCAAAACTGAGCTTGCATAAAGATTGATCTTTCGGAAATTTCATCTCCTGGGGAAGGTGAAGGTCAGGGATCTTGATGTCCAGTGTAGTTTCTGTAGCCCTAATCTGAGGTTGTGCAAAGAAATTATCTCTTACCGGCGAATTGATATTGAATTCAAAACCATTTAGCCGGTTAAAACTATCGGGTTTAAATTGGTATATTCCAGTTGGAGTATCCAGTGCCTGATTAAGGATATATATGACTTCCGAATTCATCCGGTTGACCATTTTTCCATCAAAAAAATCCGTCACAATCGAACCCAGATTGCGGCGGATGTTCATGGATAATTTACTGGCTACCCCAAATTCTGCGGCAGCTCTCTTTGTTTCTTTAGTCTGGCTGCCAGGGGTAAATTCAGGGCGGCTTTGAACAACCTGCAGGTCCCGGTATCTTTTGTAAACAACGGAACCTGCAGTTCCTTTAATGAATTTTCCATCGAGTCTTGCCATATGATCTGATTTTTGGAATAGATAAGCCCATACTATAGGCTAGTTGTCTATGAATACGCAAAAAATATGCCAATAAAATGTATCTAGTCCGCATTTTATATAGAAAATGCGGACTAGACGCGGACTAGATGCGGAGTATATGCGGATTCAATTGCTCTTAACTTGGTTTGTGTTTTATTCAATATGAACAGATTTAAGGAAATGGCGTACGTGATTAATGCACCAAATGAAATTAATTCTTTGATTTTGGAATAATCTTTGATAAATTTAAGTACATCATTAACGAACTATATATGGGATTTGTAAAAGAATTTAAAGAATTTGCGGTAAAGGGTAATGTCATGGATCTTGCTGTCGGTGTGATCATCGGTGGAGCATTTGGTAAGATTATCGACAGTGTGGTTAAGGATTTAATCATGCCCTTGATTTCTGCAGTGATCGGCTCTGTGGATTTCAGCAATATGTATGTCGTACTCAAAGGTGAAGTGGCAGGAAACCTGGCACTGGAAGAAGCTAGAAAAGTACCGCATGTAGTGATTTTTGCTTATGGTAACTTTATTACCGTTGCGATTAATTTCCTTTTGCTGGCTTTTGCGGTGTTTCTTTTAGTTAAAGGCATTAATGCGCTGAAACGCAAAGAAGAGGCTGCTCCGGTAGTGGCACCAGAGCCAACTAAAGAGGAAATTCTACTGGCAGAAATCAGAGATTTACTGAAAGCAAAATAGGTATTAAAATGTTCTTTTTAGACCTGGGTCGGTTAGAATGATGTAATCACCCAGGTCTTTGTATTTTATCCAGTCCGGGTTGCCAAAGTCATCAGATGAAAAACAAGAAATGTTCTCTGTTCTTAACTTAGCATTCATTGTTTTTAATTGCGCCATTGTGCCCAATTTTTCATCGCTGTGAAAACGCCCGTTTAATTGAAGTACTTTATATCCCTTGTTTTTTTGAAGGAACTTGTCAATACTCCAGGCCATCGTGGCGTCCCAGAAGTTTTGTGTCTGGTAAATCTTCATGCCTCCCATAGCATGTCCGCCCAAAGTTTCTGTGAATTTTTCATAATACCGACCGGTAGCTGTGTCTATTTTTAAAGGTGGCAGGAAGGCGATGGAACTCGCCGGTAAGGATTTTAAGGATTCAAGCCCGCCCCGGGTAACCATATTACTGTACCTGGCTGCTGCATTTCCTCCAACAACGTTTAGCTTATTTGCTTTTGCGTATTCTATAAGTGGTTTATAATCCTCATAATTGTTCCAGGCACGGGCTTCTTTTATGAAGTTCTTTTCTGAAATGCAGCCGGCCAGATATTCGTTTATAACAGGTTGTACATCTGTATGGAACATTTCCATGGTTAAGGCTGTTTTGGGATAGGACTGCTGCATTTTCCTGAATATCATCATTTCTAAAAAGTGCCCGGTCGAATCGTTATGTTCTTCTCCGAAAAATAAAACATCCACATTTTTCAATTCATTAACGATCTCTTCAAGAGAGATGGTCTTCTGTTTTTTAGTGTCGTATACTTTGTAATGTTGCTCCATGTTTTGAGCAATTAATAAGCCAGGAAGACAGATGGTCAAAATCAGCAGGAACATTGGTTTCATACCCAAAGGTAAAAGATTAGCGGGGTAATTTTTAGCAGGAGATTTATAAAAAGATGAAACTGTGTTTTTAAATGTAAAAGTGGTTGTTGGAAAATAGTTTTATTTTTTTTGTGGAAATTAGGGGAAAGATCGAGTTGGTTGTCTTACCGATGAAAACTGGTCGTTCACCGACTTTTTTCGGAGATATGGAGTAAGGTGCTTTTTAGGCTGAATGAATAGATATACATTTGGTTAGAATTTAGAAACAAATGGAGAACTACAAAATAAAAAACAGAAGCCATTCCAATAGTGCCTGGAGCGGATTGATCCTATTAATTATAGGTGTGGTATTCTTTTTAAGAAGTTTTGGGATTTATATTCCGGGATGGATACTGAGCTGGCCTATGCTGTTAATCGCTATTGGTCTGTTTATTGGTTTTAAAAGGAACTTTAGAGGCGGTGGCTGGCTGATCATGGTCTTGATCGGAGGGTATTTTACATTAGGCAGTATAGCAGATTTTGACATCAGAAAATATTATTTTTCGCTTGCTTTTATAGGTCTTGGCCTGTATCTGATCTTTAAACCTAAAAGAAATCGGGACCGTTGGAAAAAGAAATTCGATGAGTCGCAATTTTCTGAGCTTAATAATGAAAAGCGTGCGCAATTTGAGCAAGATCCATCCTTTTCTGCTGCCGGGGGGGCTGCAAATGAAGGAAACGTAAGCGATTTTATCGATTCTGTAAATGCATTTGGAGGTACACACCATAAAGTATATTCAAAAAACTTTAAAGGAGGGGATGTGGTGGCAATTTTTGGGGGCTGTGAAATTAATTTGACCCAGGCAGATTTTGAGGGGACAGTAAGGATCGATGTGGTGGCCTTGTTTGGTGGCGTGAAAATTATAGTTCCTTCAACCTGGCTGGTGAAATCTGAAGCAACAGCAATTTTTGGGGGAATTGACGACAAGAGGGCAGTGGTGCCTTTTGAAGGTGAGGGGGCAAGGAAGATTTTAATTATTGAAGGCGTGGCCATATTTGGAGGCGTTGACATCAGAAACTTTTAATTTTAAATTATGAAATGGTTTGCAGTAAAGTATGTGTATCAAATTGTAAGCGGTGAAGGGAACCATACGCCGCAATTTGATGAACAGATCAGGTTGCTATTGTCAAGGAGTATCAGTGAAGCGCTGTTAAAGGCGCAGGGGATGGCCAGGCAATTTCAGGATTCCTTTAAGAACATCAGGGGAGAAGAGGTATCCTGGAAATTTATCGGGATTTCTGGCCTGCATGAAATTGAGGCTCCCGAAGATGGAACAGAAGTGACCTCGTTTATTCATGAACCTACCGATGCAGAGGCCTTTAAGGACCATGTGGGCCGTTGCAGGGAATATTTATCAGATGTTTTAGAAACCGTTCCTGTAAACTAAGCTACATTGACAACCAAACCTTTATCCCTGCCAAGAATACAGAAAATGGCTACAGGTATTTTTATAGCCTGTGTAGCTGTTCATGCGGCTTTATTTTACTATGTACTGGATTATAATTTGCTGATTTCGGGACTGGACAGTTTGGTCACTAATGTTCTTCTGGCCTTATCCTGCATTGTTTTCAGTACTTTATTGGGGTATTACCAGCCAAAGAATGAACCCGTTATTTTTGTTTTTGTACTGACTTTTATTCTGGCCTTGTTCATTACCTTCAGCAGTAAATTTATTCTGGGATTGGCGGTGCCAGATGCAAATTATGAAGCTTTTCTGCAGTCAAAACTTCCCTTTAGGCTGGTCATTAATTTTGTTTTCCTGGCTTGGTGTGCCCTTGCAAATATTCTTTGGTACAGGCTCGAGGAACAGTCGGAAATGCAGGAAAGATTATTTGCTGCACAGAACCTGGCAAAAGAGGCAGAATTGAATAAGCTGAGACACCAGCTGCAGCCACATTTTTTATTCAACAGTTTAAACTCTGTATATGCTTTAACGATTGTAAAACCAAAGGAAGCGGGGCCGATGATCACTAAGCTCGCTTCCTTTTTAAGGGGAACTTTAAAAAGAGATGATGATATTTGGGTTAGTGTTGCTGAAGAAATGGAGTACATTCAGTTATATTTGGACATTGAAAAGGTTAGGTTTAGTCATAGACTGAGTATAGACATTCAAGTTGATGAGGATACAATGGAATTGAAACTGCCGGGTACTTTATTGCAGCCAATTGTGGAAAATGCCATTAAATTTGGACTTTACAATACCTCAGCAGCCATTACTATAACCATTGAAGTGAAGGTGGAGCATCATGTACTACAGGTAACCGTTAAAAATCCTTTTGATCCGGAAATGAAAGCTACCGGTGGGACGGGTTTTGGCCTGACAGCGATCAGACGGAGATTATATTTATTATTTGCAGATCATAATTTGCTTAAAACATCTGCAACAGATACAAATTTATTTATTACACAGCTTAAAATACCACAGCATAATGATAAGAACACTACTCATTGACGACGAACCGCTGGCCAGGGATATTGTGAAATTCTATTTGGAGGATTATTCCGATATAGAGGTTGTTGCAGAATGTAGTGATGGTTTTGAAGGATTAAAAGCCATTTCGCAGGTAAAGCCGGATTTTATTTTTCTGGATATCCAGATGCCTAAGATCAGTGGCTTTGAAATGCTGGAGCTGGTCGAACAGCCGCCTGCGGTGATATTTACAACTGCTTTTGATGAATATGCAATTAAGGCCTTTGAAGTGAATGCCGTTGATTATTTATTGAAACCTATAGAAAAGGACCGCTTTGATCTGGCTATGCAAAAATTGCCCGCAAAACTGAACGGGGGAGCAGCACTAACCAAAGAGTTGCTGGACACGGCTTCGTTAAACCCTGCGCATAACAACAGGGTTGTGGTTAAAAAGAATGGGGTCATCAAGATCTTGAATGTAATGGATATTCATTATTTTGAAGCAGACGATGATCAGGTAAAAATAAGTACAACAGAAGGTGTGTACTATAAAAATAAAACCATGAGCTTTTTTGAACAAAGTCTGGAACCCTCACAGTTTATCCGGATCCATCGTTCTTATATCATCAATTTGTCGCAGGTTACCAGGATAGAACTGAAAGAAAAGGAAAGTTATATTGTGCTGCTCAAATCTGATATATGGCTTCCTGTGAGTAAAACAGGTTATTTGAAGCTCAAAGCGGCCCTTGGTTTATAGCGATTTACCTAAAAAATGCTATACATCTTAAATGTATTTGCATTTGAATAAAAATCAAGCTATATTTGCACCTCTTATTTAAAAAATATATAGTTAAGATATAATACAGTTATGAAAAGAACATTCCAACCTTCGCAAAGAAAGAGAAGAAACAAACACGGCTTCCGCGAAAGAATGGCTACAGCAAACGGTAGAAGAGTATTAGCTTCCCGCCGTGCAAAAGGAAGAAAAAAATTATCAGTTTCTGACGAGCGTCGTCACAAAGCATAATTTTGATTGCAGCACATTAAGTGTTAGCAGATCAGCTTATCTGCAAAATTGCAATCAAAAACATGAAAACATTTTCTAAAGAAGAACGGTTATGCAGCAAGAAGTCATTAGACTTATTGTTTAAGAACGGTTCTTCTTTTTTATTGTATCCCTTCAGGATCTCCCATCTGCTGATTCCTGAGGCCTCTGCTTATCCTGTTCAGGTGGTGATCAACGTTGCTAAAAAGAGATTTAAACGGGCGGTAGACCGAAATCTTTTGAAAAGACGCACCAGAGAAGCCTATCGTCATTACAAGCAAAGTCATTTGTACGAGTACCTGAAAGATCAGGACAAGTTATTGCTGCTTTCTATTCAGTATATTGGTAAGGAGAAGTATGAGTATGCTTTTATGGAGAAGAAAATGATCGCGGCTTTAAACAAGCTGGCGCCTAATCTGAAAGCCGATGAAATTTCTTAAGCAAATTGTTGGCTGGCTGTTTTTAGGCTTGATTAAGCTTTACCAATGGTTGTTGTCGCCTTTGCTTGGAGCAAGCTGTCGGTTCACGCCTACCTGTTCACAGTATGGAATTGAGGCGATCAAAAAGTATGGCCCCTTTAAGGGCGGCTGGCTTACCCTGAAAAGAATAGGAAGATGCCATCCATGGGGAGCGCATGGACATGATCCTGTACCTTAAAATTAAAAATCTGCTATATTTGTACCAATGGCCAAGATACTCCAAATTGAAACTGCGACACAGACCTGTTCTGTTGCACTGTCTGTTGATGGTGAAACAATTGCTTTAAAAGAAGAAACTGCTCAGAATATACATGCTGGTAGTTTGACGCTGTTTATTGAGGAGGTGATGAAACAGGCTTCTATGGAATATAGTGCACTGGATGCTATTGCCGTTAGTAAAGGGCCTGGTTCTTATACAGGGCTTAGGATTGGTGTTTCTACGGCAAAGGGTCTTTGTTTTGCATTGGATAAACCATTAATTGCACTGGATACCTTAAAGATGATGGCAAATGGCTTTGTAGAGGCCACTCCGGAGGACAAGGGGCTTGTATGTGCGATGATCGACGCCAGAAGGATGGAGGTATATACTGCGATTTTTGATCATTCGCTGAATACAATCAGCGAAACAGAAGCCAAGATCATTGATGAAACCTCTTTTGCAGAGGAACTCCTTCAGCATAAGATGACCTTTATTGGTGATGGTGCGTTTAAATGTAAGGATGTTTTAAAAAACGATCATGCATTGTTCTTAGATGGGAACTTCAATTCTGCGGCACACCTCAGCAAACTGGCAGAACAGGCTTATCAGGCAGGAGACTTTGAAGATGTGGCGTATTTTGAACCTCACTACTTAAAAGATTTCGTACTTACCCAGCCTAAAAAGAAAGTCTAGGTTAGTTTTTTTCTTCAAAAAGGTGGAATAGTTTTTTAAAGAAACTTCTTTCTTCTTCGTCGCCTACACCAGGCATATGACTGCTGTTTAATGGGTGTTCTACAGTTCCTCCGAATTTAATGCCAATTCCCATATAAAAGGATGCGCCATAATATCCTGAAGCTGAATTGCTTTTGATGTTGATGGTTTTGATCAGGTTATCTGTGCCAAGAAAAGCCTCGAAATTAGGTGTTTTGTACATTCCTTGCAGGCCTGTCATAAAGAAACCGTTAAAGTTGTAATCGGGAATCAGACTTGCTGAGAACTCATTGTATTTAAATGTATTTACAAAGGCTGCATCACCACCTTTAAAGAACAGGTTTTTAGACAAGATCAGCATTGGAGTATAAGCACCAAAGGATTTAGAGGCCGTAATATCTGCTTTTGCATTGGTTAGGCTATAAAAGCCACTTTTTGCATCCTGAAGTGTTACAATATCTGTGATTTTCTTTTTGAAATCGTGCGTGGACAGGGCATCTGGGTTCTCAATAATTGCGCGGCCATTAAATGGAATGTTGTGGGTGTCATTGTTCCATTTGATAAAACCGAGGTCTTTAATATTGGCCATCAGGAAATAACCTGATTTAGAGGTATAGGTTGTACCGAAGCCGATAGAAGCGCCGGGGTTTCTAAAGGTTGGCATGAAGGTATTGGTGCTGAGTTCATCAGAATTCATGAAAGTTGCCTTGTAAGTGCCGCGAAGCCCCAGGTCAAATACATCCTGACCTGCAGCATTTTTATAGGCAGAAAAGGAAGATCCATTGATGTCTAGTTTATTATAACTGATACCGCTGAGCAGACTCAGTTTTACGCCAAAAGCCAGTTTCTTCGTGTAGTTTTCCCGGTAGGTAAAACTGAACTGATGATAGGATTGCCCATATCCGTTATTGTTGAACATATTGTTGTCGGGAGCGATATTGCCGAAGCGTTGGTAATCATTAAGAATGGCTAAACTCTCATTCGTGTAATTCGCTATTCCATCTGTTCTGACCTGCCAGGAGAATCCCATTTCTTTATGGTATTTGTAGGATTGGAATATTCTGAAGGTGAGCAAATAGATATTGGAATTCTGATAAGCATGATTGAGCGTGCCATTGCCAATTGGCAAATCAGAAGTTTTAAAGACATTATCAGAAATGGCTCTCCTGAAGACTGTATTGGCATCACCTGTATTGGTGGCATTCAGACTAAGATAAGGCAGTAGAAAATTAGAGGCAAATTTTCTGGAGGAGTCTAAAACAAATGCTTTTTGCGCCGGATTTTCAAAAGCATCGAATAATGTTCTTGTATTAAACAAACCATACTGCTGGGCTTCAGTTTTCAAAACCAGGGATAACAGAACACAAATAATTAAGAACCTTCTCATAAAAATTAAAGATATTTTAAATCTAAAGATTTTTCGCTAAGGATTTTATGTGTATTACCTTTTTATGGTGTGTTATTGTTAAAAAGCAGTGTATTGGTTTGGAAGTTCCTGTGGTCGGCACTGAGCTGATAGATAAAGGTGTCAAATTTATTTGTGCTTTCCTGTTTCTTCTTGCCCAGATAAAAAAGAATGGTAGAGGTATTTGGAAGTTGATCCAGGGCATTGACATAGGTCTTGTTATTGATCAGCAGGTGGTTTCCGGAATAGTTGCTTAAAAAGTCCTGTAAGGTGCTGGCGTTATTCGCAAAAATCATAGCGTTGTCTATGATGATATAGTATGGTTTTTTAAAGCTTTTAAACGGATCTCCAAAAAAGTAATACAACAAATCTGGTTCTTTGAAGGATTTGATTTCTGTATGGTAGTCGCTGCTGATGTCCAGCAACAACTGGCTGAGTTTGTCGCCGTTTTTAAGGTTAATTGCGCCGAGTTTTTCTCCGCTGGAAATTTGGAAAGTAACCAGTTGATCCTTAAAATATTCAGGGATAGTGCGTTGAAGGTTCAGGTGATATTTGGTGTCGAGACGGCTCAGTGCGGTTTGAATTTCCTTTTCTTTATTTAATTCAGTAAATCTTTTGTGCAGTTGCTGGCTCCATTCTGTATAATTACTGATGGTATAGATGGTGTAATTTGCTGTGTTTTCTGGTAAAAGGGCATCAATGGTGATTTTAGCTGCCTTACTTTCTGTAAATAGTTTCAAATAGTTTTGCTCAGCTTTAACAAGTGTATTTCCTGTGAAGAGGATCTTTTCTTTACTGTAGTTATAGCTCAGGCAGGCAAAGGCATCCTGTTGCTGAAAGAGGATAAGGGATTCGTCTAGTTCTGAAGGGCTGATTTTTTGGAGTAGGTTTTGTTGAAAATTAAAGTTAAGATATACACTGGCCACGCTGTTGCTGGTCAATTTGAGATTGGATTTGATATAGTCTAAAAATTCCTGATCGGTTTTGCCGGCTTCTGCTTTTAGGTTGTTGCTGATGGTTTTAAAAGAGGTAGAAAGCAGGAGTAAATTGTCTTTTTGTTTAAGGTAAAAAGTCAGGCTGTCTTTAGTGGTCAATCTGGAAACGTCTGCGGTGTCCGTTAAGGAGTGTATTTTTGATTTTAACAGTGGTTTTAAGGTTGCCGGATCATTTTGTCCATTGGTTTGGGTACTGATCAACAGGTCTGTGTTTTTATTTCCTGCAGCAATAAAGCTGATATAGAGGTTTTGTCCGTTCAGGTATTTGTTCAAATCCGGGTCGTTCAGAAATTGGGTCTGCAAAGACAGGAGTATTTTTTGCTTCTCTTTGCTGAGCAGACTTTGAAGAAGATCCTGACTGGACAGGAGGTCAGTTACACTTTTATTGTTCTGTATACAGAAAATAAGGCCGGATTGTGCTGTAGCGGCAGACAAACTCAGGTCGGTGGTGTGGGTATCTTTATTGAGTTTAGAGAAATAGAGATAGGTAAGCGCACTCAGCACTGCGAGTAAAATAATGACGATAAAGTAAATTCTTTTCATTTGATTTACAGGCAAATTTAATTTATATTTTGGATTACTAATAAAATGCCCTCATTTTGTTATTTTTAGCGCTTATAAAAATGCCAATCTGAAATGAACAAGAGAATAATTCTAACAGCTTCTTTTTTTGGTGCCCTGGCCGTAGTGCTGGGTGCATTTGGAGCACATGGTTTGAAGAGTGTTGTAGGTGCTGAATCATTAAGCATTTGGGCGAAAGGCGTAGAATATCAATTTTATCACGTTTTTGCGTTGTTGTTTTTATCTACCTTCGGTAGGTTCAGGAATAAACTGGTAGATCTGGCTTATTTCTGTTTTACGGCCGGGATCATTTTGTTTTCCGGATCTTTATATTTATTGGCGACCAGAGAGTTGCTTCATCTTTCTTTTGTACAGTTTATCGGTCCGGTAACGCCTCTTGGCGGTTTGTTCTTTATCGCGGGCTGGATACTCTTGTTTTTTGCTGCACTAAGGCATAAATAATGGGGGAAATCAGCGAGTTTAAGTTTGAAGAGCGGGAAACACTCTTTGTGGAGGTCGTTTTGCCGCTGTCTCTTGCTAAAAATTATATTTACCGGATTCCATTTGATCTGAATGATCAGATAGAGGTGGGTAAAAGGGTGATTGTTCAGTTTGGAAAGAATAAAATCTATACTGCCTTAATTAAGAGCATCAGTACGACTGCGCCCGAAATTTACGAGGCAAAGTATATTATTGATGTGGTAGACAGGTATCCTGTGGTCAATCCATTGCAATTAAAGTTCTGGGACTGGATGATGGATTACTATGTTTGTAATGAGGGGGATGTGATGTCGGCCGCACTGCCAACCGGATTAAAACTGACCAGTGAAACGATTATTGTGTTTAGGGAGGATGCGGAGCTGGATATAGAATTGCTGAGTGAAAAAGAGTATGTTATTGTGACTGCTTTAAGTACACAGCACCGGTTATCGGTGGATGATATCATGAAACTCCTGGGGCAAAAAACTGTTTTTCCAATCATTAAATCTCTTATAGATAAAGAAATTGTCTATATCGCAGAGGAAGTCGTAGAAAAGTACAAACCTTTGCTGAAGTCCTTTATATCTTTGAACGATTTCTATAAGGAAGAGGAAAATTTAAAGGAGTTGTTTACGATTTTGGATCGGGCACCAAAACAAATGGATGCTTTGCTGGCTTACATCAGCTTATCTAAGAACAGATCTGAAATCTCCAAACAAGAATTGCTGGAATACAGCAATTCCGGGCCAGCTGCGATCAAAGCAATGGTAGACAAAGAAATTTTTGTTCAGAAGAAAAAACCGGTGAGCCGTTTAAACGATGATCCGGATGATGTGGTGCTGAATTTTAAGCTCAGTGAGGCACAGCAGGCTGCTTTAGATCAGATTGACGGGCAGCTACAAGAAAAGGAAGTGGTGTTGTTACATGGTGTTACGGCTTCGGGAAAAACCCAGATCTATATTAAGTTGATCGAGAAGGCTATTGCCCAGGGGGGGCAGGCTTTGTTCCTGCTGCCGGAGATTGCACTAACCACCCAGATTGTGGAGCGGATCAAAAAGTACTTTGGTGATGCTATAGGTGTTTATCATTCTAAGTTTAATGATTTTGAACGGGTAGAGATCTGGAATAAGGTGCTGAACGGTACTTATAAAATCGTATTGGGTGCGCGGTCTGCGATATTTCTGCCATTTAAGGAATTGAAGTTTATTGTGGTGGATGAGGAGCATGAGTCTTCTTATAAACAGCACGATCCTGCGCCGAGGTACCAGGCCAGGGATGCTGCAGTTTATCTGGCTTATTTGCATAAGGCAAAGGTCGTTTTAGGCTCTGCGACACCATCGATAGAAAGTTATTTTAATGCACTGAGCCAGAAATATGGATTGGTGTCTTTAACAGAACGTTTTGGGGGTGTACAGCTTCCCGCACACGAAGTGATCAGCATTTCTGAGGCAACCAAGAGGAAAAAAATGGTGGCTTATTTTTCCACGAACCTGATTGACGACATCAACCTTTCACTGGAAAATAAAGAACAGGTCATCTTGTTCCAGAACAGAAGAGGGTATGCAACCATATTGATTTGTGCCACTTGTGGCTATACGCCAAAGTGTATCAATTGCGATGTAAGTTTAACTTTTCACAAGAGCAGCGGAAAATTGCATTGTCATTATTGCGGTTACCATGAAAACAGCTTAAAGGTCTGTCCGGCCTGTGGTTCGGTTCATGTGGAGCAGAAGGGTTTTGGTACAGAAAGAATTGAAGAGGAACTAAGTCTGATTTTTCCGGAAGCGAAGATTGCCCGTCTGGATGTAGACAGTACCAGAACTAAAAATAGTCTTCAGACCATTATTACCGATTTTCAGGATAAAAAAACAGATATACTGATCGGCACACAGATGGTGGCCAAGGGGCTGGATTTTGATAATGTGACTTTGATTGGTGTGATCAATGCAGATACCTTATTGAATTACCCGGACTTCCGTGCTTTTGAACGTAGTTATCAGTTATTGGCGCAGGTTTCGGGCAGGGCAGGTAGAAGGGAAAAGCAGGGAAAGGTAGTTATTCAGGCTTATGATGATGATCACCGCATCATTAAACAGGTGGTGGAGAACAATTACCTGGAAATGTATAATGATGAAATTGCCGAAAGGGCACAGTTTAATTACCCGCCCTTTTCCCGTTTGATCTTTATCAGCTTAAAGCATAAGGATGCTAATGTGCTGAATGTAGCTGCACAGCAGTTTGCAACAGCCTTAAGATCTAGATTAGGGGGCAGAGTACTTGGGCCTGAGCAGCCACTGATCTCCAGGATCAGAAGTTATTATATCAGGCAGGTGATCATTAAATCAGATCGCCATACGGCAATTCATAAGGTGAAGGCCTTATTGAAAAGTGAGATCACCAGGTTCAATACCGAGAAATCTTTCAAGGGGGTGTTGATTCAACTGGACGTTGATCCGTATTAAACAAAAGACTTTACATTTATTGATGTTGATCTTGTGGTGGTTAGGAGGATTTTGTAGGATTAAATCAGTTTAATGGCTCTGATTAAAATCAAACGAGTATTTTTGAAGAACAATGGCATATAAGTTTGTAGATAATTATCGGGAAAGAGGCGCTAGGAAAAAATTAGTTGAGCACCTGGCATCCAGGGGTATAGCTGATGCAAAAGTATTGAAAGCTATTGGCAAGGTTCCACGGCATTTTTTCTTTGACGAAACGTTCTGGAATCAGGCCTATAAAGATATTGCTTTTCCTATAGGGGATGGGCAGACCATTTCCCAACCCTATACTGTAGCTTATCAAACAGAGTTACTGCACATCAAAAAGGGAGATAAAGTACTCGAAATTGGTACAGGCTCAGGTTATCAGACTTGTATTTTGATGGAGCTGGGGGCTGATGTATTTACTATAGAAAGGCAGGAGAGTATTTATAAGCATACCATCAGGGTCTTACCGGGAATGGGCTATCATGCAAATTTCTTTTTTGGAGATGGATCGATGGGGATCGCGCAGCATGCACCTTATCATAAGATCATCGTTACGGCAGGCGCCCCATTTGTTCCGGAAGTATTGTTGAAACAACTTAAAGTTGGCGGAATATTGGTGATTCCGGTTGGAGATGAGCACTCGCAGAAAATGGTTACCGTGATAAGAGTAAGCGAAACGGACTATGAAAAGATAGAACTGGATACTTTTCGTTTCGTTCCGCTGGTGGGTGACCAGGCCTGGTAATTTAGAATTTCATGGCCCGGTCCAATTCCCTTTTGGATTCTCTTTCTTTGATGCTATCGCGTTTGTCAAATTCCTTTTTACCCTGAGCGAGTGCGATTTCCATTTTAGCAAATCCACGTTCATTGGTAAAGATTCTCAGGGGTACAATCGTATATCCTTTTTCTTCGCTTTTTGCTTTAAGCTTTTTGAGCTCTTTTTTCTGTAAAAGCAGTACCCTGTCGCGTTTGATGTCGTGGTGGTAAAATGAACTGTGACTGTATTCTGAGATGTGGAGGTTCCTTACGTATAAGGTATTACCAATAAACATACAGAAAGCGTCAGACATATTCGTCTTTCCCTGTCTTATGGCTTTAATTTCGGTACCCAGCAAAGCAATGCCAGCATTGAATTTCTCAACGATGTGGTAATCAAAATAGGCTCTTTTATTCTTTATTTGGACGTCGTTCTTCATATGAATCTGCTAATATCCGAAAGAAATGCGGATTAAACATAGATTATGTGATTTTTTACCTTACAATTAATACTGGGATATTGACTCTGTGCCTAACAGACTCTACGGTGGTACCCAGGATAAGATCTTTAAGACCCTTGTGTCCATGTGCACCCATCACCAGCAGTTGGATATGGTGTTCTTTGCTTAGCTCTGCAATGGCCCTGGCCGGATTCCCAAATCCAATATGTGGACTGGCCTGGTAACCTAATTTTGCCAGATTTTCACAATATTTTTTGAGGTTATCTTCATCGCTTTGGGTTTCGTGGTCTAAGGCAGATTGTCCATAATAACGTGCCACTGCAGTTTCAACCACATGGATCAGGTAATACTGGGCGTTTTTACCACCTTGTATCAGGGCATGGCGAATGGTATTTCTATCGTTTTTAGAGAAATCGACGGTAATTCCAATTTTGGTGTAATCAATATGGTCAACGGCTTCTATATTAAGCGCATCTCCGTGCGGTACATTGCTTCTTCTTAATTTCCTGGAGGTAAAGATGGGGTGGAAAAAAACATACAACAGGAGTAATCCAATCAGAAAGGCTACCGGGACAATGAGGTAAGAAACATACCAGGCACCAGATTTTTCATTCCAGGTACTGATCTCTTCAATAACGAGTTTCACGTTAAGGACCACTATTAAAAGTGCACTGGTCCAGGCCAGGACTTTAACCCAGGGGCCAATCGCAAATTCTTTCATTTCTTTTTTATCGGAGGTGAAGTGGATCAGCGGAATTACAGCAAAACCTAATTGGAGGCTTAAAACGACCTGACTTAAAATGAGCAGGCCGCTGAGGGCGTCATCACCGAAATACAGGATGGTGAAAAATGCGGGAATTATAGCGAGTAAGCGGGTAACCAGTCGTCTTAGCCAGGGTTGTATCCGGAGGTTAAGGTGGCCTTCCATAATGATCTGACCGGCTAAGGTGCCTGTAACGGTAGAACTTTGTCCGGCGGCAATCAGGGCGATGGCAAAAAGGGCAGGGGCAACACCACCAAAAATATGCTCCAGTAATTTATAAGCGTCCTGTATTTCTGCAACTTCGTGCAGACCATTTTTATAAAAAGCTGCTGCAGCGAGAATAAGAATAGCTGCATTGACAAAAAAAGCCAGGTTTAAAGCAACAGCGGTATCGATCAGATTAAATTTAATGGCCTCTTTAATGCCCTTAAAATCTCTCTTTATCTTCCTGGTTTGTACCAAAGAAGAGTGAAGGTAAAGGTTATGAGGCATAACAGTTGCCCCAATAATACCAATGGCAATATATAGTGCTTCTCCAGAAAGCATACTGGGTTTAAAGCCGGCAGCAATTTCTTTAAATGAAGGTTCAACAATGAACATTTCGACCAGAAAGGAAAGGCCAACGATAAATACCATGGAAACAATAAAAGCCTCCATCTTTCGCATGCCCTTATTCATGAGAAACAGCAGCAATACTGTGTCAAATATGGTTACACTGATGCCCCAGATCAGGGGAAGTTTGAATAACAATTGTAGTCCTATTGCCATTCCAATGATCTCGGCGAGGTCGCAGGCGACAATGGCGGTTTGTGCCAGGATAAATAAGGGGATATTGGCCCATTTTGGGTAGGTGTTCCTGGAGGCTTGAGCAAGATCCAGTCCTCTAACGATTCCAAGTCTTGCACTGAGTGATTGCAGCAACAGGGCGATCAGATTGGACATGAGCAGGATCCAGATGAGCTGATACCCGAATTTACTTCCTCCTGCCAGATCGGTTGCCCAGTTTCCTGGATCCATATAACCTACACTGACCAGGTAAGCCGGGCCTATAAAGGATAAAATTCTTTTCCATCCGGTGCGTTTACCGGTATCTATACTTCCATGTACTTCACTTAACGATTCGGATTTATTCATCATTGGTTTTAGGGCTAAGAGCTTAATTTGTTCTCATCAAAATATGACTGGCGACTTCCCGGCTGACATTTTTTCTGGTGTCTTCTACCAGCAAATCTACCGAGCCGTCAAATTCTATAACTTCGATCATCTCTACAGCTGTGCCCAGTGTGAGTTTGATTTTTTCAAGGTATTTAAGAAAGGAAGAGGAATGTTCACTTACACCAACAACAATTCCTTTTTCAGCAGGTTTTAGTTTACTGAGTTTAACCAGGGCCGGGCTATCGAAGTTTCCATTCTTGTCTGGTATCGGGTCACCGTGAGGGTCGTTTTTAGGATAACCCAGGTATTCGTCCAGTCTTTCGATGAGAAGTGGAGAATTAACATGTTCCAGTTCCTCTGCGATTTCATGGACCTCATCCCATTTGAAATTTAGTGTTTTAACCAGGAATAATTCCCATAGGCGGTGCTTGCGGACAATATTTACCGCAGTTGCTTTTCCCTTTTCGGTTAGGGTGACGCCCTGGTATTTGACGTAGTTAATCAATTGTTTTTCGGCCAGTTTTTTCATCATGTCGGTTACTGAAGCTGGCCGGGTTTGGATTTTATCTGCAATGGCATTGGTCTGTACCGTACCAGTGGTCAGGTTAGACAAATGATAGATGACCTTTAAATAATTTTCTTCCGTGTAAGATTCCATTTATAAATACCTAATAATAAAGTTAGATAAATCTAAATAAAATTTCAAAAAATTAATTGTAATATTTTAATGGTTTTGTAGAATTAAATTTGGTGTATTACCCTGTTTTGTTGTATATTTGGCTTAAATAAACAAAGTAATGGCAGCAGAAATTGACAAAATAGATTTTAAAATTTTAAAACTTTTACAAGAGAACGGAAGAATTACGAATTTACTTTTATCTCAGGAGATTGGTTTATCT
>NZ_QAIL01000146.1 GCF_003061025.1 Pedobacter sp. HMWF019
AAAATAATTAGACACCAAATTGAGTTAAATGGTGGTCCAGATGTTTATAAAACATATTGTTCCATTCTGTTGAGTTGAGTTGTCCAAAGGAGTGAGACTCTTTTTTTTCAAAATGATTTTCTCCAAGTTCCTGCGTTTTTTCAATATGTTGGATCAATCTGTTCTTTTCTGCTTCAAAATCCCGGGTGTCAGTAATTAAAAAAGGAGGAGCCGTTTGTCCATTCTTTTTGAAAGGTGTTTCATTGGTTACAATTTTTTTTACTACATTTTTTAAGATTAACTTCATGAAAAATCCAGGTTTAGGATGTTTGTTTTCTTCATAGACCATTTCATAGGTCACATTGCAATGGGCAAGCATTTGTGCTACATTCATTTTTCCCCAGCCTGGAAGGGTATCAGGCGCAAGCTGTTTGACTCTCTGAACAACGTCAACAGAAACATCCTTTTTAAAAATATTAGGTAAGGCCATAGTGATGATTGGTTTTGTTATCTTTGTTAAAGATGAACAATTTGCAACAAAAAATAAACTGGAGAATTTTGCCGCATATCATGCTGGCGATTCTATTATTTTTTGGTTTGTTGAATTCGTTCGGTATTGCAGCTTCGAGAACTTCTGGCTTTGAAACTAAAGCAATAACTGAGCAGCCTGTCCATATAGAAAGTTTCAAGAAAGCTCAAATCTACTACAAGAGTTTTTTGCACCGAAGGGTTTTAATCAGGCTGGCCTATAAAATTCTAAACATATCTCAGCTGATTTTGTCTTTCATCTATTCTATAGAAATTCATATCAAGTTGTTGCTCATGGCAATCCTGATGCTCCTGATTGCATCCATAGAGATGAAATTCCTTAAAAAAGCATTTCTAATGTTCGGCAGAAGACGCCAGTTCTTTAATCTTGCCTAGTTCCAATCATTTTATTAAAATTTATTAACGGACACTAGGGCTGTTGTAGGCCGGTTACATAATTTTCTATGAAACAGTTGAAAAAAATACTGCGTCTTACCGGACTTGGTATCTTAATTATATTAGCCTCATTTGGTATTGGACTGGGCGGTCCGCCTCCTGTGTTGCAAAAAACGAGAGAGAAAGACAGGATGGAATGGGCAGAAAACAAAGAAGAGAAGGAAAATCCAGATTAGACGAAAAGCCAGGTAAGCACCCTGCAAAAAAAGATATATCTGCAGATATATCTTTTTTTAATAAACACCATGATATCAATCCCTTACCTGATGTCTAACTTGAAATTGCTCACACAAGTTGCAAAACCAATTACCAGAATCAGCAAAGCAGCCAACACCCAGATCCATCGCTTTTGAACAATAGCCAGGATGACACAAATAAAAGCGTGGAACCCAGCAAACATAAAAGCGGCAATACCACCATCTCCGCCACCGGTATATACACATAAAATGGAATACACTGCAAAGATACCCAGATTGATACCCAGTATTTTCAAATCACCAGGTTTCTTGTTTTGTTGTTGCTCTACCATATATTCACTTCATTTTTAAGAACGTTTAGATATTCAATTTTATCATCCCTGTAAAAGAGATTCATGGTTTCAAATGGGATGATTTTCATGTCTTTATTAACAATGTGTACACAAGATTTTTTGATGGCTCTGACATCAAAATTCTGTGCATCAATAAAGTTCATGATAATAACTCTAAAAAGATTATCATAACTCAGTTCAGGAGCATCAATAGCAGGTAAACAACACAGAATTGATTTTAAATGTTCATTTGCCACCTCTACGGAGTTGCCGGTACTAAACATATGCAGTAAATGTGGCTTTAAATGCTCATCGTTTTCATATACAATTGTGTTTCTGGAATTGTCCAGCAAATCATTAGGATCGATCAGTCGGGTTAGTGGGAAAACATTTCCGCCGAGTTTTAAAGCATAACCCATGACAAGAGCATCAGGATTACATGGAACTGGAAGAAGATCAGCCGCAGTAAACACATCAGTTTGCTCCAGAATGGCCGATCTGACCTCGGTCAAAGTATATCGGTCAGTTGCCTGGTTGTAATTTTCCAGGCGACCGGCTTGTTGAGTTGGCTGAAAAGTGACACCCCTAACGCAGGGTTGTTTTAAAGCATACTCGATAATTTCTCCGATTTCATCAGTATTTAATCCTTTTTGTAAGGTGACCACTAAAGTTGTGGATAGATTATATTTGTTAAGGTGTTCAATGGCCTTTTTTCTTACTTCTCTTAAATCTTCACCACGTAATTTCTCCAGGGCTTCTTTTTTAAATGAATCAAACTGAAGATAAATTTCAAAGTCGGGCATATAAGAAGCTAAACGGGCCACAAATTTTTCATCCTTTGCAATCCTGATACCGTTCGTGTTCAGCATGAGGTGTTTTATGGGTTTGCGTTTGGCTATATCCAGGATTTCGAAGAACTGAGGGTGTACAGTTGGCTCTCCTCCACTGATTTGTACTACATCTGGTTCGCCTTCATTAGCAACAATCACATCAAACATCTGCTCAATTTCTTCCAGCGTTCGGTGGCGGCCATAGCTGGGTGAAGACATAGCATAGCAGGTAGGACAAGAGAGATTGCAGCGGTCAGTAACTTCAATAACGGTTAAACAGGAATGTTGTTCGTGGTCCGGGCATAAGCCACAATCATAAGGACAGCCAAAATGGGTAGAAGTATTAAATTTTAAGGGAATTTCACTTCTTTTTGCATAATTCCGGCAGCTTTTATAATACTCTATATCGGTTGCAATCAGTACTCTCTCCCGTCCATGTTTTGGGCAGTGTTTAAGCATGTAAACTTTATCGTCCTGAAAAACAATTTTAGCATCAATTCTTCTAAGGCAGGTACTGCACAGACTTATGGTATAATCGTAATAAATGTATGGGCGTTCAGGCATAGGATTTCAGTAGTTTTGAGGGGTTAACGAATAATCTATAGTAATATAATAGTCCGGCAATACAGGCCAGCTGTATTACAGATAAACCAAAACTAAAAACATAATCTGGTTTTATGAACTCAATGCAAAAACGGAAAAATAGATAAGCGGTAAGCATCATTTTAAAGCGTGCACCGTTTTCCAGCAGGTATTGTTTTTCAAGATTGTAAAGTGAGACCCATAGAAGAATCCAGAAAATGATTTCATATAAATTAGTGGGGTGCCTTGTTAAACCGTCACCAAAATCAATTGTCCAGGGTAAGGAACTTGGAATTCCATAGGTTCCATCATCTAAACCCGCAAAATGACAGCCTAAACGGCCAAGGATCATGGCTAGTATAATTGGGTAAACCATCATATCACCCGAGGAGACGGATACTCCGATTTTCTTCTTTATCAGTTCAACACCAATCAGTCCACCCAGTAAACCACCAACAATTGTGGTATTTCTCATGAAATAGAGGATGTTCATGTTTTTCAGGTATTGCGGATTTTCCAAAACACCAAGAATGTGAGATCCCAGAAAGCCGCCCAGGGCAGCACCAATGAAAATAAGAATACGGTGTTCATCGCTGATCTGATCGACTTGTTTACTTCTTAAATAAATATAGTACCGGTAACCAAGAAAATAAGCGAGTGTTTCGCATATAAAATGGATTGGGACGGCGGATTCACCCAGTGGAATATTGGTTGGATAATGCAAATTTTAAATTTTGGTGATACCAATTTACAACAATTTATGTATCCTTTATGATTTTTCGGCAGCCAGTCTAGTTCTGAATGCTGGCGTTGATAAATTGTTTTAGTTAAGTTGTAACAAACTATTTGAAAGTCATATATTGTAGTCTTAAAACTCCGAACCAAATATATGAGTGAATTTCAAATCAAAAAATCACCTACTATTTATGATGCTATTGTAGTAGGTTCTGGCGCCGGCGGCGGAATGGCTGCATATGTCCTGGCTAATGCTGGTCAGAAGGTTTTAATGCTTGAAGCTGGTCAGTATTTCGATCCAAAATTAGATGCACACCAATTAAAATGGCCTTGGGAATCTCCGCGCAGAGGAGCAGGAACGGTTAGACCTTTTGGCGATTTTGATGCTTCTTATGGAGGTTGGGAACTGGAGGGGGAGCCCTATACCAAAAAAGATAAAACGGAATTTGAATGGTTCAGGTCAAGAATGCTTGGCGGAAGAACCAACCATTGGGGGCGGATTTCCCTGAGAATGGGCCCTCACGATTTTAAATGTAAAGATGGTTTAACAGATGACTGGCCAATCACCTACGATGATTTGAAACCATTTTACGATAAGGTTGACCGCATGATTGGTATTTATGGTACTGTGGAAGGCTTAGAGAATGAACCTGACGGGATTTTTATGAAACCACCAAAACCCCGGTTGAATGAGCTTTTTATAAAGAAAGGCGCAGAGAAAGCCGGAGTAAAAGTGATTACCGGCAGAGGTGCTGTACTAACCGAATCTATTAAAGGGAACAATGATCGTGCACCTTGTTTTTACTGCGGCCAATGTGGTAGAAGCTGCAAGGTATATGGCGATTTTTCTGCCTCTTCCTGTTTGGTTATCCCTGCAGTAAAGACAGGAAATTTAACCGTTATCACTGATGCAATGGTTAGGGAAGTAATTACGGATAAAGATGGAACAGCCAAAGGCGTTTCTTATGTGAACAGGAGGGACCTGCAGGAGTATCAGGTCAATGCCAGACTGGTCATTCTGGGCGCGAGTGCCTGTGAGTCGGCAAGGATTCTTTTAAATTCCAAATCTCCTCAACACCCGGCCGGACTGGCAAACAGCAGCGGGGTAGTTGGTAAATATCTGCATGATTCTACCGGAGCTAGTGTTTCTGGATTTTTACCACAATTAATGGATCGAAAAAGATATAATGAAGATGGTGTGGGTAGTGTTCATATTTATTCTCCCTGGTGGCTGGACAATAAGAAACTTAATTTTCCAAGAGGTTATCATATAGAATATGGTGGAGGAATGGGGATGCCTTCTTATGGGTTTGGTTCGGGAGTACCTATTATGAATGGCATGGTGCCAGACAGAAATGGAAAGATGAAAGATGCGGGTGGATATGGTGCTTCCCTGAAAGATGATTATCGCCGTTTTTATGGAACAGGAGTTGGTATGGCCGGCCGTGGTACCGCTATAGCCAGAGCTGATAATTATTGCGAAATTGATCCGGATGTAGTAGATAAATATGGAATTCCTGTGCTGAGGTTTCATTATAAATGGGCACAGGAGGAGATTAATCAAGCCAAACATATGCAAGAGACTTTCCTTTCTGTTATGAAGGAAATGGGGGCTGTGGTTACTTCAAAAATACAGGGCCAGGAAACAAATTACGGCTTGGAGGCTCCTGGAAAGATTATTCATGAAGTCGGGACCATCCGCATGGGAGATGATCCTAAAAAATCTGCCTTAAACAAGTACTGTCAGGCTCATGATTGTAAAAATCTATTCGTGGTTGATGCAGCGCCATTTGTTCAGCAAGGAGATAAGAATGCGACCTGGACAATTTTAGCTTTGTCTATGAGGACTGCTGAATATATTCTGGCACAAAAGAAAAAACAAAACATTTAAAGATTGAGCTTATGAACAGACGTGATTCGATAAAAGCATTAGGACTTACAGCGATAAGTACCAGCGTACTTATAGATGCCTGTAAGCCATCTGAAACTAAAACGGACACCAATACTCCGCAAGAAGCAACAAAAGAGGCTGGGCGGGAACATTGGGAAATAGAACGAGACAAAGAACTCCATTCGGAAACGTTCTTTACCAGCCATGAAATGGCAACCATTACGGTACTAGCAGATATCATTATTCCAAAAGATGGTGTTTCCGGAAGCGCATCAGATGCGAAAGTTCCGGAATTTATTGAATTTATAGTAAAAGATATACCGGAACATAAGATCCCTATGCGCGGTGGTTTAAAATGGCTGGATCTGCAATGTCTGAACCGCTATCAGAAAACTTTCGCTGAAGCTTCAGCAAAAGAGCAAATTGCCATGATCGATGAGATTGCCTATCCTCAAAAAGCCAAACCGGAAATGAAGCCTGGAGTGACTTTTTTTAACAGGATGAGAAACCTGACTGCCTCCGGTTTTTACACTTCAAAAATTGGTGTAACAGATATTGGTTATGCCGGCAATGCTCCAAATCAATGGCAAGGTGTTCCCGATGAAGTATTAAAGCAATATGGAATGCAGGATGTAAAGATCTAAAAGAAAATCAGGACCGGATCACGACCCTATAGTTGCCTTCATTGAGGTGTTCATGGCGTGAACGGTTCTCGAAATTGATATTAATGGTGTTTTTATCTACTATTCTGGTATCAGGAGTGATTTGCTGACCTGTTGCAACTTCATAAATGGCGAGGATAACATCTCTTGTGCCCAGATTGTGTAC